>NZ_PSQF01000153.1:0-4351 GCF_003324125.1 Subdoligranulum sp. APC924/74
ATTATCTGCGCTTTTGGCTTAGCAGCTGCCGCACCTCGCTCGCCGTATCGGCACTTAGAATTATGCGGTATTGCCCTATAAATTATAACAGACTGAGCGGATACTGCGGCTTTCCTTTCCCGGTGAAATCTGGTACAATCAAAACGGAAATAATCGTATGATTGCGAGGCGCTTTTATGGCATCCATCCTGCTGCCAGTTCCCCAGATCCTGCAAAACCCGGAGCTGCCCAACGGCTGCGAAATTACCAGCTGCTGCGAAGTGCTGCACTACCTGGGCTTTGCCCCGGATAAGTGCGAACTGGCCGACTACTATCTGCCACGCAGCGCCCAGTGGTACGGCGCAGACCCCGACGAGGTTTATATGGGCAATCCTCACCTGGACGATGGCAGCCCCGAAACCGGCTATTACTGCTTTGCGGGGCCGATTGTGCAGGCGGCGAACGCCTACCTGGCTGTGCAGGGCAGCAGCTGCCGCGCTTATGATCTGACCGGTGCCGAGGAAGCCGAACTGGCATCCCAGCTGCAGGCCGGGAACCCGGTCATCTTTTGGGCAACGCTGCACTTTGGCGATATCCAGCACGACCCCTGCGGTGAATACGACCTGCCCGGTGGGCGGCGGCACGAGGTGCTGCACACCCTGCACTGCATGGTGCTGTGCGGCATGGATGACCAGAACTTTGTGGTGGCAGACCCGCTGGATTTTAACCGTGTGGTACCGCGTGTCCAGTTCATGAAAATTTACCGCCAGCTGGGGCGGCGGGCCGTGGTGATTAAAAAAGATTCCTAAAACCATTGGGCGGCGGACACGCGCCGGTGCTCAATGTCTTTATCATACCGCGGGGCCTGCCGGAGCGCAAGAAAAACTTTTGGCCCGGCGGGGCGGAACTGGCAGACCTCATAAAAATTAAATATGGAATTCAGCGCATTAAAGCCTTGACTTGTGTTAGTGCAGTTGCTAAAATTGATAAGTGATAGCTTGCCACATTTTGGTTGTTTTGGCAGGGCAAATATGCACGATGATGCAATATATAAGGAGGCGCCTATGCGCGCTGGAACCACCCCCAACGGGCAGCCCCGCAGCACTGCTTTGTATGAAGCCATCCTGCGGCTGGATAATCTGGACGATTGTATTCGATTTTTTGAGGATCTCTGCGCTGTAACGGAGCTCCGCACCATGGAACAGCGCTATGATGTAGCAGGGTGCCTGCTGCAAGGCAAGGTGTACAGCGAAATCCGCCAGCTGACGGGCGCTTCCAGCGCAACAGTCAGCCGGGTGAACCGGATGCTGAACTATGGCACCGGCGCCGTGGGCAAAAGCGTCCGCTATGACCTTGCTGCACAGCAGGACGGCGAAAATTCTGAAGGAGGAACTACAGAATGAGCATTCAAATCAAAGATTTCGGAAAAACCACCGCAGGCCAGCCGGTCAAGGTCGGTATTCTGGCGAACGATACCATCGAAGTTCATATTTTAAGCTATGGCGCTACCATCCAGCAGCTGCTTGTGCCGGACCGCAAGGGCAACAAGGTGGATGTTGTGCTGGGCTACCCCACCGTGCAGGATTATGAGCTGAACACCTGTTTTCTGGGCGCTGTGGTGGGCCGCTACGCCAACCGCATTGGCGGCTCCAAATTCACCCTGTATGAGGAAGAATACCATGTTACCCCGAACGAGGGCAAAAACTGCCTGCACAGCGGCCTGCACGGCTTTGATAAGACCGTGTTTGACATGGGCTTTGAGGGGGACGATACCCTGGTTCTGACCGCAGCCAGCCCCGACGGCACCGACGGCTTCCCCGGCAACGCCGAGCTGGAAGTGCGCTACAGCCTGGCAGGCACCGGCCTGATGATTCAGTACACCCTGACCACCGATGCCCCCACTGTGGCAAACATTACCAACCACAGCTACTTTAACCTGAACGGCCATGCTTCCGGCAGCGTGCTGGGGCACCGTCTGTCTCTGGCTGCACCGGCCTATCTGGAAACGGATGCCGGTTCCATCCCCACCGGGCGCAAGATCGCTGTGGCAGGCACCCCGATGGACTTTACCGAGGAAAAGACCATTGGCCGCGATATCAACGCCGATTACCCGGCCCTGAAGCAGTGCAGCGGCTATGACCACTGCTATGTTATTGCGGACAGCGGTCTGCGCCACACCGCATGGCTGACCGGCCCCGAAACGGGCATCCGCATGGAGACCCTGACCACCCAGCCCGGCGTGCAGCTGTATACTTCCAACTTCCTCAAGTCCGCCACCGCCTGCAAGGATGGCGCATCTTACGGCCAGTATGCCGCCGTCTGCCTGGAAACCCAGGATTTCCCTGATGCCCCCAACCATCCCGATTTTCCGGATACCACCGTCCTGCCCGACCGCCCCTACAGCGCAACCACTCTGTACCGGTTTGACTTGGCACCGCTGTGAAACGCATAAAGGGATAAGTTAAGAAATAAAAAGGGAACGCGCCCTGTGAATCAGGTACGTTCCCTTTTTTGGCGTTATATCAAATGCTATTGCTTACGATTGTGATATAAGAATTGATAAACAGTATCGGAAGCCTTGAAAGCACGCAGTAGGGGGGCATCATCCCGCATAGCGCACCTTGCCATATATTCCGTCACGTCGTTCTCCGCAAGGCGACGGGCGCACAATATGCGCCCTACGGGGGCGCCCTACTCCATAAACTCCTGCTTTTAACCGCCCCATTTTCCTTCTTTAAATCGCAAGCACTGCACAACAAAAGGTTGTATCTTGCGATTTCCTATGCTATACTAAAGCTGAACCAAAACAGCCAAGTGAGAAAGGAACCTTGTGGGATGCAGCCTTTATTGATTATTCTTCTGTTGCTGTCGATACTGACCAATGTGTTGCTGATTCTGCTTTTGCTGCGCAGCGGCCAGCAGAACACCGCCGAGGACCAGACCGATGAAATTGCCCGCATTGTGCGGGATGAAGTAGAGGCCGAAACCGAAGTGCTGGCCGACCAACTGCGCGTGATGCAGGGCGAAGTGACCCGCACAACCTCCGCCAGCGCGCGGGACATGGGAACCCTGCTGGCCGAAAGCCAGCGCCAGAGCCAGGAGGCCGCCACCGCCCGGCTGGATGCCATCGACCGCGCCGGTGCCGCCCGCCAGCGCGCTGCCAACGATGCCCTGCTGGCTCAGCTGCAGGTGCTGGAAACCCGCCTGAAAAATCTGGAAGACACCAACGCCAACCGGCTGGACGGCGTGCGGGCAACCCTGCTGCAGGGCATGGCAAACATCCGGGCCGACAATAACAAAAAGCTGGATGAAATCCGCGGCACGGTGGACGAAAAGCTGGAAGCCACGCTGCAGCGCCGGGTCAGCGAATCGTTCCGGGCGGTCAGCACCCAGCTGGAACAGGTGTACAAGGGCCTGGGCGAGATGCAGAACCTTGCCGCCGATGTGGGCAGCCTGAAGCAGGTGCTTTCCGGCGTAAAGACCCGCGGTATTCTGGGCGAAGTACAGCTGGGGGCGATCCTGAAAGAAATTTTGGCCCCCGTCCAATACGCCGAAAATGTGGCTACTGTGCCCGGCAGCAGCAACCGGGTGGAATATGCCGTCAAGCTACCGGGCCAGAGCGGAACCGTGTGGCTGCCCATTGACGCCAAGTTCCCCGGCGATACCTATGCACACCTGCAGGACGCCCAGGCCAGCGGCGACCCCGCCGCGGTAGCCGCCGCCCGTCGCCAACTGGAAACCGTGGTGCGGCAGGAAGCCAAGGACATCCACGATAAATACATTGAAGTCCCGTACACCACCGCATTCGGCATTCTCTTCCTGCCGTTTGAAGGGCTGTATGCCGAGGTGGTGAACTGTGGTCTGCCGGAAATTTTGCAGCGGGATTACAAGATCAACATTGCGGGGCCTTCCACTATGGCGGCCCTGCTGAATGCGCTGCAGATGGGCTTCCGCACGCTGGCCATCCAGAAGCGCTCCGGCGAGGTATGGCAGATTTTGGGCGCGGTAAAGACGGAGTTCGAGAAGTTCGGCAGTGGACTGCAATCCATGCAGCGCCACCTGAACCAGACCGGCAACGATCTGGAAGAGCTGATCGGCACCCGCAGCCGCGCTATTACCCGCAAGCTGGAAAGCGTGCAGCAGCTGGAACCCACCGAAGCCGCCGATCTTTTGGGGCTGGCAGAGGGCGGAAGCAGAATTTCCACACAAAACAGTGAAATTGACCGGCAGGATAACGCTCCTCGCCTGCGCCGCAAGGATGACGCAGGCATGCCCATGTGATATAATAAAGATAGGGCAACACCGCACAATTCCCGCCTTACGGCTTAAGCACCGCTCCGACGGCTGCGGCACGGCATCTGCGTTGCCAAAA
>NZ_PSQF01000154.1:0-4240 GCF_003324125.1 Subdoligranulum sp. APC924/74
GTATTATCTGCGCTTTTGGCTTGGCATCTGCCGCACCTCGCTCGCCGTATCGGCACTTAGAATTATGCGGTATTGCCTAATATTATGAAAAACAAACGCCCTGGCTCTGCTTTTTGCGGCAGCCGGGGCGTTTTTGCAACCATTTGCAAAATAAACCCCGCCCCGGGGCTAAAAATGCAAGATTTTACTTGTGGTTTCAGCAAAAAAACTGTATAATAAAACTAATAAGCGCACTGTGTCGGTGCATAAGCTGCACGGTGCGCTGCGGCAGCTTTGCACAAATTTTGCTGTGGGGCCGGGGTTCCAGAGCTATCTTGGCGGCAGGGCAGCCCCAATACTTTGATTCGTGAAAGGAGCGTGAGCGGATTGGCTGAAGATTTTGTCATTGAGATGCTGAATATTACCAAGGAGTTCCCCGGTATCAAGGCAAACGACAACATCACCCTCCAGCTGCGCAAAGGCGAAGTGCATGCCCTGCTGGGCGAAAACGGCGCCGGCAAATCCACCCTCATGAGTGTTCTGTTCGGCCTGTACCAGCCGGAACAGGGCGTCATCAAGAAAAACGGCAAGGAAGTCAAGATCAATAACCCCAACGATGCAAACGACCTTGGCATCGGCATGGTCCACCAGCACTTTAAGCTGGTGGAGTGCTTCTCGGTGCTGGATAACATCATGCTGGGTGTGGAACCCTGCAAAGCGGGATTTCTGCAAAAAGAGGTCGCCCGCAAAAAGGTCGTGGAGCTTTCGGAAAAATACGGCCTGCGTGTAGACCCGGATGCACTGGTCAGCGATATCTCGGTTGGCATGCAGCAGCGCGTTGAGATCCTGAAAATGCTGTACCGCGACAATGAAATTCTGATTTTTGACGAACCCACCGCTGTATTGACTCCGCAGGAAATCGACGAACTGATGGAGATCATGCGCGGTTTTAAGGCTGAGGGCAAGAGCATCCTGTTTATTACCCACAAGCTGAACGAGATCATGGCCGTGGCGGACCGCTGCACGGTTCTGCGCAAGGGCAAGTATATCGGCACCGTGGATATTGCCAACAGCAGCAAGGAAGAACTTTCCCGCATGATGGTTGGCCGCGATGTTGAGTTTGTGGTGGACAAAAAGCCCGCCCAGCCCGGCAAAACCATCCTGAGCGTGCAGGGCATGACGGTGCCCAGCCGCACCCATAAAAAAGATGCGGTGCGCAATGTCAGCTTTGACGTTCGCGCGGGTGAGATCGTCTGCCTTGCCGGTATTGAGGGCAACGGTCAGACCGAGCTGGTGTACGGCCTGACCGGTCTGGAAAAAATCTCCGGCGGTACGATCACGCTGGATGGGCAGGACATCACCCACGCTTCCATCCGCCAGCGCTCCAAGGACGGCATGAGCCATATCCCGGAGGATCGCCATAAGCACGGCCTGGTGCTGGATTACACGCTGGAAAAGAACATGGTGCTGCAGCGCTACTGGCAGCCGCAGTTCCAGCATAATGGCTTTATCAAGGCGGATGAAGTGCGCAAGTATTCGGACCACCTGATTGAGCAGTACGATGTGCGTTCCGGCCAGGGCAGTGTGACCATTGCCCGCAGCATGTCCGGCGGCAACCAGCAGAAAGCCATCATCGCGCGCGAAATCGATAAGGATCCCAAGCTGCTGGTGGCTGTGCAGCCTACCCGCGGCCTGGATGTTGGAGCCATTGAGTATATCCACAAACAGATTGTTGCCCAGCGCGATGCCGGTAAGGCCGTGCTGCTGGTCAGCCTGGAACTGGATGAGGTTATGAACCTTTCAGACCGCATCCTGGTGATGTACGAAGGCGAGATCGTGGGCGAATTTGATCCCAAGACCACCACCGTGCAGGAACTGGGCCTGTATATGGCCGGTGCAAAAAAGAAGGAGGCAAAGTAAACCATGGCAAAACAAAACAAGCCTTCTTTGGGCACAACCATCCGCCAAAACAGCAGCGGCGTTCTGGCTGCACTCATGTGCATTGTCATCGGTCTGGTCATCGGCTTGATTGCGTTGTTTATCATCAACCCGGAGCACGCCCTGGTGGATGGCTTCTGGCGCATTTTGCAGGGCGGATTTTATGACTTCCCGTATGGCTGCGGCAAGGTGCTGACCCAGACCGCCCCACTGATCATGACCGGCCTTTCGGTTGCCTTTGCGTTCAAAACCGGCCTGTTCAACATTGGCGCAGCAGGGCAGTATACGCTGGGCGCTTTCGGCGCTTTGTACTTTGCCATTGTGCTGGGCATGCCCTGGTGGGTGTGCCTGCTGGTATCCGCTGTGTTCGGCGCGCTGTGGGGGGCCATTCCCGGCATCTTTAAGGCGTACCTGAACATCAACGAAGTTATTACCTCCATCATGTTCAACTGGATTGGTCTGTACCTTGTCAATGAGATCATCTATGGCCGTGGCTCCGGCGTGATGTATGATGCGCATAACACCCGCACCTGGAAGCTGGCCACCAACGCCCCGCAGGCGCAGATCCCTTCCTGCGGGATGAGCGAACTGTTCCACACCAGCAACACCACCATCGCCATCTTTCTGGCCATCATCGTGGCCATTGTGGTGTGGGTCGTGCTGGAAAAAACGACCTTTGGCTATGAGCTGAAAGCCGTTGGTTTGAACAAGAACGCCGCCCGCTATGCCGGTATCAATGAAAAGAAAAACGTTATTCTGTCCATGACGATTGCCGGTGCATTGGCAGGCTTTGGTGCCGGTTTGTTCTATCTGTCCGGCGGTGGTGAGTGGAACCCCCTGAACTCCACCAGCCTGCCTGCTATGGGCTTTAACGGCATTGCAACCGCACTGCTGGCAAACTCGAACCCCATCGGCACCATCTTCTCTTCGCTGTTCATCAGTCATATCAGCGTTGGCGGCGCATATCTGCCCACCAAGTATTTCCCCAGCGAAATTGCCGACCTGATCTCCGGCATTATCATCTACCTGTGTGCATTCTCCATGCTGTTCCGCACGCTGTTTGAGAAAAAGCTGATCCACAAAAAGGACACCGCCAACGCCAATGCCGAACCGGCAGCCAAGGCAGTGACCAAACCGGAAAAGGAGGGCAAGTGATATGCTGCTGCTTATCAAATACACCCTGCTGTATGGCATTGTTCTGATGCTGGTTGCCCTTGGCGGCATGTTCAGCGAGCATTCCGGCGTAATCAACATCGCGCTGGAAGGCATCATGGTTGTCGGCGGCCTGGCAGGCGTGCTGGTTACCGCATCGCTGCCCACCACCATGGCCCCGGCGCTCATCGTTCTGGCTGCCGTTGTGGCAGCAGCGGTCTGCGGCATGCTTTACTCGCTGCTGCTGGCGTTTGCTTCCATCAACTTAAAAGCCGACCAGACCATCGGCGGCACGGCGCTAAACATGCTGGCAACCGCCATTGCCATGATTCTGGCCAAGAACTTTAACGGTTCTACCTCCGCCAAAATCAGCTACACCAACAAGCCGTTCCTGTTCTCCATTGGCGGGCTGGAGCTCAGCATCTTTATCCCGCTGGGCATTGTGTTGCTGGTTGTCAGCTACATTGTTATGTATAAGACCCGCTTTGGCCTGCGCCTGCGCGCCTGCGGCGAGCACCCCCAGGCAGCGGATTCCGTTGGTATCAACGTCTACCGCATGCGCTATGCCGGTGTGCTGATCTCCGGTTTCCTGGGCGGTGTTGGCGGCCTGGCTTACGTTATCCCCAGCGTGCAGACCTGGAACTTTGAAGTCGGCGTTGCCGGTACCGGCTTTTTGGCACTGGCCGTTATGATCTTTGGCCAGTGGAAGCCGTTCAACATTTTTGGCGCGGCCATGTTCTTTGCCGTCTTCAAGAGCCTTGCCAACATTGCGGATTCCACCGTTCTGGCACAGCTTGGCTGGTCCAGCAACATTTATAACATGATGCCGTTCATTGCCTCCATGGTTATTCTTGCCTTTACCAGCAAGAACTCCCAGGCCCCCAAGGCCGAAGGCATCCCTTACGATAAGGGCAGCCGTTAAGCCCCGCAGATAAAACCAGCAATAGTGCCCGCCCCGCAGGCTTGTGCAAGCCGGTCCGGGCGGGCGCTTTGCGTTTTAGGCAACACCGCATAATTCCCGCCTTACGACTTAAGCACCGCTCCGGCGGCTGCGGCACGGCATCTGCGTTGCCAAAATGTTCGATAATACACAAAGTATTATCTGCGCTTTTGGCTTAGCAGCTGCCGCACCTCGCTCGCCGTATCGGCACTTAGAATTATGCGGTATTGC
>NZ_PSQF01000155.1:0-4125 GCF_003324125.1 Subdoligranulum sp. APC924/74
ATCCTTTACGATAACTGTCCCGACTTTTCCGGCTTCAATGTCCGCAAGCATGGCTTGAAAACCGGGTCTTTGAAAGTTCGCACCAGAATAACCGTCGTCCGTGTACCAGCGCAGATTGGAAAAGCCGTTCTGCTTTGCATAGGTTTCAAGGATACGCTTCTGATTGGAAATGGAATTGCTCTCGCCTTGCAGCTCGTCCTCATGGGAAAGTCTTGGGTAAAGGGCGGTAATTGGTTGTTGGTTGGTCTGTCTTAACATAAAATCCTCCGTTTCCGACAGCCAGCCCCACTATTCCGTACCTTGATTGTACCACATGGGGCGGCGGTCTGTATAGCGGCAAAAGCGTCAAATCTGCTTCTTTATGGTCGGTCAAATCGCCGTTTTTTGTGTAGCAGCTTCCGCTTCCAGCACTTTCATCATCTTGTCGGCTGCGGTATCGGTTGCGCCCTGCTTGAAGAAGCCGGAAACGGTAAGGACGGAGTTGCCCATGCGGATTTCCGTCACACAGTCCGGGCGGCGGTCTGTTTTGGTGGTGCTTGTCTGTTTCGTTTCTGTCATAGGCTCTCCTTTCGCTGCTTCATCAGTTGCTTTAAGCGTTCCAGCTTTTCCTGTGCGGTTTCCTTTCGGAAGTTGCTGCCCGTGAAGCGGACGGGGGCGCACATGGAAGTCAGCCTGTCATAGATACGGGCGTGGGGCGTGTCCTGCGGGTGCTGCAATTCCTCCAGCGTGAGGTTGGTCGTGGCGATCAGCGGCTTGTCGCTTCGGTAACGGCTGTCAATCACGCTGTAAACCTGTTCCAGCCCGTATTCTGTTCCTCGCTCCATACCAAAATCATCAAGTATCAGCAGGGGGTAGCTGCAAAGGCGGGAAATATATTCGTTCCTGCCATCAAAGCTGGCAGCAAGGTCATTGAGTATGGTTGCAAAGTTTGTCATACAGACGGCAACCTCTTTCTCCATAAGGGCGTTGGCGATACAGGCGGCAAGGTAGCTTTTTCCCGTCCCCACGCCTCCCCAAAACAGGTAGCCGATATTTTCAGCCTGCATGGTTTCCCAGCTCTCCACATAAAAGCGGGCGGTTTCGGTCTGTGGGTTTCTGCCGTTGTCATGCTCAAATGTCCAGTTCCGCATAGCAGGGTCAGTAAAGCCCCGGCGTTTCAAGTCCTCCACTTTTTCAAGGTGCTTCTGTCGGCTTTCGGCGGCTTGCTGCTTTTCACGGGCTGCCCGCTGGCAGTCGCAGTCTGTTGGGTGGCGGTCACGCCCGAAACAAGTCTTTCCCTCTGCAAAATAGGCTTCTTTGGGCGTATGGCACTTACCGCAGTATAAAAGCCCGTCCTCGCCTGTGTAATCCTCCGCTTCGGTGGTAGTGGTTGTAATGTCCGTAATCATAGCTTCAATCTCGTTTTTCATAAGCTCTCGCCCTCCTTGCATGAATAATCGGGTATGCCCTGTTTCGGGGCAGCCTTGCCTTTGGCAGCGTCCTCCTGCGCCCACTTGTAAATGGTGGCTGCATGGCTGTGGTACTGCCTCCCGGTGGAAGCGATATGGCAGGAAAGCCGGTCAAGGTAATACTCCCACTTGTCGGGCAGCTCTGTTTTCAGCCCGGAAAGCTCTGTATCGGTCAGTATCACATTGTTGTATCTGCCATAAGCAGCGGGGGCGGGGTGTCCCGTTTCTCCCTCTCTCTCTTTTTCTATCTCTATCTCTTTCTCTAACTCTATCTCTATCTCTGGTGGACGAATGTCGGACAAATGTCCGCCTTTTGTCCGGGGCGGTAAAAGTGCCTTGTTTTCCAGCCTTGCAGCCCGTTTCCTCTCGGCTTCGGTAGAGGACTGTCCTATCATCAGCTCAATATCGGTCATATAAAAAGCCCCGCTGTCAAGCTGCTCCACAAGCCCCAACTGCCGGAAAATCTCTAAAGCCCTCTCAACCGTCCCTATCTGGTGGCGGGTCAGTGTCGCTATCATCTGCGCTGTGTAGGGGATATGCTCGTCAAGCTGCAATTTCCCGCCGTTTTTCAGCGATTTTAAGTACAGCTTCAAGAGGATATTGGAGTATAAAATCCCGTCTTTCATATCTTCCAGCAGCACAATGGAGTCGCTGTCAAAAAAGTTCTCTTTCAGCTTGAGGTAGTAATACTTGCGGTTATCTGCCATTGTCCCTGTCCTCCTTTTTCCGGCGTTTGGAGTAGTAGTGGGGGCAGAGTATGATAACCGCCCGGAAGCTCTGCTTGCAGCTATGGGTACAGCCCCGGCAGAGGTCGTTGTATGTGATACGGTCGCAGGTGGTATTCCCGACTTTTACTTGCCGCAGGAAAAAAGACCATTCCAGCCGCCGTTTCTTGCTCATTCTTGGCATGGGTGCGCTCCTTTCTGCCGTTTCCGCTGGTGTGGCGGTATCGGCGGTAATTCTGTATCATCTCGGTATCATTTTCGGGGTTTTTCTGCCCTGTAAGCCCGTTAAAAAATCCTTTGGTATTGCGGATAGGGTGCGGGGCAGCCCCCTTGTTCTGTATGGGTTCGGGTACATTTTGGGGCGGTTTTTATCGCTCCTGTTCCTGCCTTTTCACAGGCTTGCGTTCCCGGCGTAAAATCTGGTCGATATTGCCCTTGACAGTCTGTAAGCGGCGGTATTCCTCCCGTTTTGCCCGGTAATCGTTGTAGCCGCTGTTTTTCTCTTTGATAAGGCTTTCAATCTCTGCTTGCAGGGCTTTATAGCTCGGCAGCTTGGAAATGCCGTTCTCCCTAAAATAACGGGCGGCTGCGTCTGCTATGATAAAGTCGCTTTCATGCTTCTGTCGGTAGGCTGCTTTTGCCTTGGCGTTTTTCTGCTGTTTCAGCCCGTCCCGGACAGGGCGGGTCTTGGAATAGGCAAGCACCTGCCGTTGCAGCTCCTTTTTCCCGTTCAGTGTCTTTTCCACCTGCTTCAGCTCTGTAAGGCTTTCCTGCATGGCGGCATAGGCGGCAGAACAGGCTTCGTCCAGTTCCTCCGGGGAAGAAAAGCCGTACTGCTGGTAGGCGGTAACGGTAGCCGCCATTTGCTTTAGATTGTGCTTTGCCGCCCAGCGGTCATAGCCCACGCCCTTGCCCTCGGCTCGCTTGGCTTCCCGGTCAACCATGCGCTGCAAGGTGTTGTCTGCCGGGGTGGTTTTTGTGGTTTTTGCCCCTTGTGACGGCTTTTTAACTGCGGCAGGGTATTTGGGTATGGCTTTGTTCTGTTCGGCGGCTCTGTGGGCGTTCTGCGTGAGCAGAGCAAGGACAGCAGCCTTGTCAAAATCGTCCCCCAGCTTCCGGGCTGTGATAGGCTTTGTCCTGTCCGGCGTGAGGTAGGAAAGCCGCCCCCGGCTCTCCTTGACAGTTACACCCTCCCGCAGCAAAAGGGAAGAAAACTCGTCAAAGCTGGTAGCTTGGGAAAGTACCTGCCGTATCGTCCGGCGCAGCTTCGCCTTGTCCGTTTCAAACTTGGTGGGCTTGGTCGGCTGTCCTGCGGCTTCTCTGACAGTGTTCTCTTTATCAAGGGCAAGCTGCCCTTTCTTTGCCGCCCAATATTCCCGTTCGGTTATCCGTTCCTTGCTGCCGTTCAAGAGGTCGATTTGGTAAAGCCCCTCCCGGTGGCACATCTCCATGACTTCACTCTTGAAATATTCCATAGCGGCATTGGTACAGCGGTGCTTGCAGCCCTCCCTTGTGTCGGCTGGTCTGTCCATGTAGGGCAGAAGCGGGACTTCGTAAATCCGCAGGGAGTTGATGACGATATGCACATGGATATTCCCGCTGTGGTTATGCCCGTCCGGGTGGGTGCAGATTAGGGCTTGGTGTCCGGGGAAATGTGCCTTGCAGAACTGTTCCCCCAGTTCCTGCGCCCGGTCTGTGGTCAAGCCGTTGTCTGTCCCGTCCCGTGGGTCAAAGCTGATGATATAGTGGTGGCTTTTTACATCTTCCCGCTTCTGGTTCTTCCCATAGCGGAGATTGGAGCGCATACAGGCAACGGCAAAATCCTCGTCGCCGCAGTTCAGCGTGGCTATTCGATAGTCCTCCCTGAGCATGAGCCGCCCGTTTTCATCAAGGGTGGGCTTCATGGTAAACTCGTCATGTTCAAAGGTGAGGTACTGCTCGGCTGCGCCATA
>NZ_PSQF01000156.1:0-3942 GCF_003324125.1 Subdoligranulum sp. APC924/74
ATTATCTGCGCTTTTGGCTTAGCAGCTGCCGCACCTCGCTCGCCGTATCGGCACTTAGAATTATGCGGTATTGCCCTAAATTTCTGCAACGCCTCCAGCAATTTGTAGGGGACGATGCTTGCATCGTCCCTCTGGATGGGCCTTGTTGCATTGCTTGCTTTCAAAAAAACAATCTCCCCCACACACCATGCATTTTCCCAAACTTCCCCGCCGCCTGCCGCAAATCAGGCGGCATTTTTGTGTTCCTTTCCTGTTTTATGGCAACTATCCCCCGCCGCCCTTGATTTTACCCACCAAAACCTTTACAATAAGATTAAATATTACCGCTTTTGCGGAAAGGAAGTAAGATCATGGATCAGTCCAGCAAATACAGCATCAATACCTTGTGCGTACAGGGCGGCTATACCCCCGGCAACGGCGAACCCCGCCAGATTCCCATTGTGCAGAGCACCACTTTCAAATATGATAGCTCCGACGATATGGGCAAGCTGTTCGACCTGCAGGCCAGCGGTTATTTTTATTCCCGCCTGCAAAACCCCACCTGCGATACCGTCGCTGCCAAGATTACCGAACTGGAGGGCGGCACCGCCGGTATGCTGACCGGTTCCGGCCAGGCAGCCAACTTCTTTGCCCTGTTCAACATCTGCAACGCGGGCGACCACATCGTTTCTTCCAGCTCCATTTACGGCGGCACCTTCAACCTGATCTCCGTCACCATGGCAAAGATGGGCATTACCGCCACCTTTGTCTCGCCTGACTGTACCGAGGAAGAGCTGAACGCCGCGTTCCAGCCCAACACCAAGGCTGTCTTTGGCGAAACCATTGCCAACCCCGCCCTGACGGTGCTGGATATTGAAAAGTTTGCCAATGCAGCCCACGCCCACGGTGTGCCGCTGATTGTGGATAACACCTTTGCCACCCCCGTCAACTGCCGCCCCATTGAATGGGGTGCCGATATCGTGACCCATTCCACCACCAAGTACATGGACGGCCACGGCGCAACCCTGGGCGGTGCCATTGTGGACGGCGGCAAGTTCGACTGGATGGCTCATGCCGATAAGTTCCCCGGCTTGTGCACCCCTGATGACAGCTACCACGGTATCACCTATGCCGAGCACTTTGGCAAGGAGGGCGCTTTCATCACCAAGGCAACCGCACAGCTGATGCGTGACTTTGGCTGCGTGCAGAGCCCCATCAACGCCTACATGCTCAACCTTGGCCTGGAAAGCCTGCATGTGCGCATGGCCCGCCATTGCGAGAACGGCCAGGCTGTGGCAGAGTTTTTGGCCAGCCACCCGAAGATTGCCTATGTGAACTACTGCGGCCTGCCGGGCGATAAGTACCATGCTGTTGCCGAAAAGTACCTGCCCAATGGTTCCTGCGGCGTTGTCAGCTTTGGCGTAAAGGGCGGGCGCGAAGCCGCCGCTGCCTTTATGGGCCACCTGAAGATTGCCGCCATTGAGACCCATGTGGCCGATGCCCGCACCTGCTGCCTGCACCCCGCCAGCTCCACCCACCGCCAGATGAACGACGAGCAACTGATTGCCGCCGGTGTTCAGCCCGACCTGGTGCGCATGAGCTGCGGTCTGGAAGATAAGAACGACCTGATCCACGATATTGCCCAGGCACTTGACCAGATCTGACCGTTAAGGAGTTTACTGTTTATGCCTTTGATCATTCCCAAAGAGCTGCCCGCCTATGGCGAACTTTCGCGCGAGAACGTGTTTGTCATGCACCAGCAGCGTGCGCAGACCCAGCAGATCCGTCCCCTGCGCATCCTGATTTTGAACCTGATGCCCACCAAAATTGTAACGGAAACCCAGCTGGCACGCCTTTTGGCCAACAGCCCCCTGCAGGTGCAGCTGACCTTTTTGCAGACCAAGACCCATGATACCACCCACACCCCGCAGGAGCACATGAAGGCGTTTTATAAAACCTTTGATGCGGTGCGCAATGAGCGCTTTGACGGTATGATCATCACCGGTGCCCCCATTGAAGACCTGGACTATGAGGATGTGGACTACTGGAACGAGCTGTGCGAGATCATGGATTACAGCCGCGAAAACGTATATTCCACCATTCATCTGTGCTGGGGTGCGCTGGCCGGGCTGTATTACCACTTCGGCGTGCGCAAGGTACACCTGCCAGAAAAAATGTTCGGCGTGTTCGAGCACCGCGTGGTGCGGCCCTCCAACCCGCTGGTGCGCGGCTTTGACGAAATATTCTATGCCCCGCACAGCCGCTGGGCCGGGCTGAACCGCGCCGATATTGATGCCGCCCCGGAGCTGCGCATGCTGGCCGAAAGCGATGTTGCCGGCCCCATGCTGCTTTCCACTGAGTCCGGCCGCCAGATTTTTGTCATCGGCCACCCGGAATACGACAAGTACACTTTGGA
The DNA here is from genome assembly GCF_003324125.1 of Subdoligranulum sp. APC924/74. Lineage (NCBI taxonomy): Bacteria > Bacillati > Bacillota > Clostridia > Eubacteriales > Oscillospiraceae > Subdoligranulum > Subdoligranulum sp. APC924/74. The sequence continues at coordinate 2,396 of NZ_PSQF01000156.1, forward strand.
TGCCGAGTACCGCCGCGATGTAAAGGCGGGCAAGAAAATTCATGTGCCGGTCAACTATTACCCGGACGATGACCCCAACAAGGACCCCATTTTCCGCTGGCGTGCCCATGCGCACCTGCTGTATACCAACTGGCTGAACTACTATGTCTACCAGAACACCCCCTATGACCTGGATGATCTGGAAGCCGTGGTGGACCCGCCCCGCACCTGAGGAGGTCGTATGCCGAAGATCAGTGCCTGTATTGTGGCATACTGTGATTATGATGAAGTGTGCGCTGCCGTGCGCAGCGCGCTGGCCAACACCCCCGGCGATGACTTTGCCCTGTATGTGGTGGATAACGCCAGCCCTGACGGCTGCGGCCCCCGCCTGGCGCAGACAGATTTTGGCGATGTACGCGTGCAGGTGATCTGCCTGCCCAAGAACCTCGGCTTCGGCAAGGGCCACAACAGCATTATGGACCGCCTGACCAGCGATGTACACTTTATCCTGAACCCGGATGTGATCATTCACGATGACATCCTGCCCCAGATGGCGCAGTGGCTGCTGGACCACCCCGGCGTTGTGATGGCCACGCCGCAGCTCTATTTTCCGGATGGGCGCATCCAGAACCTGCCGCGCCGCAAGCCCACCCCGTGGCTGCTGCTGGCCCGCCAGCTGGCCCCGCGGTTTGGCGGTGTGATGCAAAAAGCTGACGAACATTACACCATGCAGGATGAGGACCTGACGATCCCCCGCCCCATTGAGTTTTGCACCGGCAGCTTTGCCGCCATCCGCACCGATGTGTTCAAAACCATCGGCGGTTTTGACCCCGAATACTTTATGTATGTGGAGGATGCCGACCTGACCCAGCGTGCTCTGCGCCAAGGGCTTGTCTACCTGCTGCCGCAGTTCACCGCCACCCACGCCTGGCACCGCGACCCCATGCGGGACGCAGGCAAGTTCAAAATGCAGTTGAAGAGCATGGGCCGGTATTTCAAAAAATGGGGCATCGGCAAGGGGAATGTGTAAACGGGTTATTGTTTCAGCAAAAAACACTTGCACTTATTGAGACCGCAGGAGTGCATATTGTGCGCACCTGCCGCCTCTTCTTCGTCATCTCCCAAATTTAGCACTTGACGCACACGGCGTGAACAGATATAATAGAAATGTTCACGAGGTGTTGCGCAGCTGGTAGCGCGCGTGGTTTGGGACCACGAGGCCGCAGGTTCGAGTCCTGTCACCTCGACCAAAATAAAAGCCGTAGATTCGTTAGAGTCTACGGCTTTTTCTTTTGCAAGTACACACTTTAGTACACACTTGCCTATTTTCTTTGTAAGTCGTGCACCAAATCCCTGTACACATCCGGATTCGCTTTCTTTAGTGCATCCATCGTTCCAGCATCCGGATGATATTTGAGCGCGATCGTTGTTTTCCGCTGGCGAAGGAATCCATCTGTTCCGAATTGAAAACAAAGCACGTTTCAAATTTAAGGCAACACCGCACAATTCCCGCCTTACGGCTTAAGCACCGCTCCGGCGGCTGCGGCACGGCATCTGCGTTGCCAAAA
>NZ_PSQF01000157.1:0-3714 GCF_003324125.1 Subdoligranulum sp. APC924/74
TCCAGTATTATCTGCGCTTTTGGCCTAGCAGCTGCCGCACCTCGCTCGCCGTATCGGCACTTAGAATTATGCGGTATTGCCATAGAAGGCAGGTGCGCCCTGCATGGCGCAGCGTACATCGGCCCAGGCTATCCACAAGGAGGGACTGCTTTTATGAAAGAGATCCGTTGGGAACTGATTTTGATGCCGCTGGTCAGCATTGTGCTGGGCATTTACCTGATCATGCAGCCGGGTGCCGCCACGGTTGCGCTTTGTTCGCTGATTGGCTGGCTGATTTTGCTGGCCGGTGCTGCCGGTGCGGTCAATTCCGTCACCTTCCAGCGCGCCACCTTTATGACTTCGCCTTTGCTGCCGGTCAGCGTGGCAGGCATTATGGTGGGGCTGTTCTTCATTACACGGCCTTACACGCTGGTGGAGATCGTGGGGCTTATCATCTGCATATTTTTGATGATTCAGGGCATGACCAGTATCCAGACCGCAGTCAACCGCAAGCGCTGGGGCGACACCCTGTGGTGGGTGCCGCTGATCATCGGCATTGCCTGTGTGCTGCTGGGTGTATATGCCCTGTTTGCGCCGGGCGCTTCCACCGCGCTGATGATGCGCATTGCCGGTATCATGCTGGCATTCAGCGGCGTGGTTAACATGATCGCCGCGTTCGCCCTCACCAAACAATAACCGTTAAAGCCGCATAAACAAACCGACCGCAGGGGCGAATGAGTTATCGCCTTTGCGGTCGATTTTGTTTGTATTGGGTTGTGGGTGTTATGATTGGAGCGATGCGGCGGCGGGCGCACGATGTGCCCCCTACGGGTGATTCACGTTTTTCAGCACTCTGCCGAACCAGAATTTGCTTGCCCCTCCGCCTTCACATACCACACCCCATCCGGCGCACGGCACAAACGGACGCCAAACACCCGATCCACCGCACCGGTGGCAGCAAGGGCAGCGGAGGTATCGCAGCCAAGCAGGCGGCCACCGCCCAACAGGGCAATGCGATCCGCATACTGCATGGCCTGGGGCAGCTCGTGCATAACCAGCACCACGGCTTTGCCGCCCGCTGCCACGCTGCGCAGCAGATCCAGCAGTTCAAACTGGGCGCGTACATCCAGAAAGGCACCGGGCTCATCCAACAGGATGGTGGTTCCGTCCTGGGCCAGCGCCATGGCAAGGTACACCCGCTGGCGTTCGCCGCCGGAAAGCGCCCGCACATCCCGATTTGCCCAATCCAGCGTGCCGGTCCGGCGCATGGCCTGCTCCACCGCAGCGGTATCCTGCGCTGTCATCCGGCGGGAAAAGCCCAGATACGGGAACCGCCCATGTGCCACCAGCGCCCGCACCGTGATTCCCGGCACCGGGCGGGACTGCGGCATAAACGCTGCTGTGCGGGCAAACTCTTTGCGGCCATAGCTGGCGATGGAGCGGTCATCCAGCAGAATATTGCCGCTGCGGCAGGGCAGCGTGCGCGTCATGGCGCGCAGCAGGGTGGTTTTGCCGCTGCCATTGGGGCCAATCAGCGCGGTCAGCTGGCCGTTTGGGGCGGCAAAGCTCACATCCCGCACCACATCCTGTGCGCCATAGCCCGCACTGACATGCTGTAATTCAATCATACATTCGCCTCCCCCTGCCGTGCAGCAGCAAGCCAAGGAAGAACGGCCCGCCGATGAGGGACAGCAGAATGCCCACCGGCAGTTCAAACGGAGCAAACAGGCAGCGTGCCAGCACATCACACAGCACAACAAAAGCCGCCCCCAGCAGCATGGCCGCGGGCAGCAGAATGCGATGGTTATTGCCCACCAGCCGCCGGGCAATGTGCGGGGCCAGCAGCCCCACAAAGCTGAGCAGCCCTGCAAAGCTGACAGCTGCCCCCGCCAGCAGCGCCGCCGCCAGAATGCCCAAAAAGCGTACTGCTCCGATGTGCAGCCCCAAGGAAGCTGCACTTTGTTCCCCCAGGCATAGCACGTTCAGATCTGCCGCCAGCAGCAGAGCCAGCAGCGTCCCGGTGATCAGGTAGAGCACAGCGCCTTTCAGCCCGGACAGTGTTACGCCGGACAAGCCGCCCACCAAAAAGTCTGATGCCCCGGCAATCGCATCCGGGTACAATAGCTTGATCGTATTCATGCCCGCGGTCAGCATTCCGCTGACGGCAAGGCCCGCCAGCACCAGCGTGGTGCGGCTTACCCCGGCCCCCAGCGCCAGCCCATACACCAGCAGGGCGGCGGCCAGCGCCCCGGCAAACGCCGCAGGCTGTACCGCGTTGGGGTGGGCAGGCCACAAAGCCGCAGCACACAGTGCCGCCAGCCCGGCGCCGGCGTTCACGCCGATCACGTTAGGGCTTGCCATGGCGTTGTTCAGCACGGCCTGCAGCAAAACGCCCGCTGCCGCCAGCGCGCTGCCTGCCAACAGCCCGGCCAGGGTGCGGGGCCAGCGCACATGCAGCAAAACGCGGTAGACGGCGTTTTGGGGATCGCCGCTGCACCATGCCTGCCACAGCTGCAAAGGGGTATAGCCTTGGCTGCCAAAGCAAAGCCCGGCCAAAGCTGCCAGCACCACGGCCAGCGCTAAAACGGTCAGCGCGGCTCCCTGCCTGCGCAGGGTGGGCAGTGTTGCGGGCTGTTTCATGCCAGGGCCTCCAGCTGATCAGCCAGCTGGGGATACAGCAGCGCCGCAAGGGTGCGGTAGCTTTCGCCCCAGCGGGCGTTGGGTTTATAGTGGAACAGCGCTTTATCCAGCAGATAATAATGGCCGCTCTGCACGGCGCTCAGGCCGGACCACGCAGGATTGGCCTGCAGGTTTTCGGCCAGCCAGTCCAGCGCTTTCTGCTGGCTGGCCCCCATGGTAACCACAAAAATGTCTTCCGGGTCATCCGCAATGATGTTTTCCATGCTCAGGTTTTCCAGCAGGCTGTCGTCCGCATCGGCAATGTTTATCGCACCCAAGTCCTTCAGCATTGCGCCGGTCATGTTATCGCTGCCTTTTGCCTTGCAGCCGGAGGAATACGCCCGCAGCAACAGCACATCGGGGGCGGGCAGCTTGGCGTTCTGCACCAACTCCAGCACATCGGTGATCTGCTGCTGCACGGCAAGGCCGTTCTGCTCATACAAATCCTCGCGGCCTGTCATATTACAAAAAGTGCGCAGCATGGCAAGGTATTCATCAAATGTATTGGTTTTAAAATAGGCGTGCGGCACCCCTGCCTCCTGCAAAAATTCATGCAGGGCCGTCTGCTCACTGACCTCGGCATTCAAAATCACAAAGTCCGGGTTCTGGGCCAGAATTTCCTCGGTGTTGGGGTCCTGATTGGTGCCGATCACGGCAATGTCTGTTCCCAGGTCCAGCCCACGCTCCTTGATGGCATCCTCCGTTGTGGCCGTCAGCGTGCCGCCTGCCAGGGTCCATGCTTCGGCAAAGCTGCCGTACAAGCTGACCACACGGTTCCAGCTCTGCACGGTAACGGGGTAGCCCATGGCATCGGTAAATGTAACGCCGGACTGGGTTTCGGCTGCTTTCGCCGTCTGCTGCGGGGCGGGCGCCTGCACGGCCTGCGGTGCGGCACACCCGGCCAGCAGCAGGGCCGCCAGTGCCAGGGCAGTTATTGCTTTTTTGTACTTCATTTTGTGTTTTCCCCTCTATATGCTTTAGGGCAATACCGCATAATTCTAAGTGCCGATACGGCGAGCGAGGTGCGGCAGATGCCAAGCCAAAAGCGCAGATAAT
>NZ_PSQF01000158.1:0-3683 GCF_003324125.1 Subdoligranulum sp. APC924/74
TATTATCTGCGCTTTTGGCTTGGCATCTGCCGCACCTCGCTCGCCGTATCGGCACTTAGAATTATGCGGTATTGCCTTAAAAAAATTATACTTCCAAAATTTTTGCTAGTTTCCCCAAATCCGTATAATCCCCAATCACTGCATCCACACCCAGCGTTTCCAACTCGGCGGGCTTTTTCATGGAAGCAATGCCGACCACCTTTTTGGCTCCCGCGCGCTGGGCGGATTCAATGCCGGCACCGGAATCTTCAAAGATTACACAGGTTTCCGGTGCAACGCAAAGGCGCTGGGCGGCTTTCAGATACAGATCCGGCGCAGGCTTGCCGGGCAGGGTGCCGTCGTTGTAAATCACTTTGTCCAAATCAAACCAGCGGTCCAGCCCCAGCGTATCAAAAAAGAAACGGACATTGTTCCCGCAGGATGCTGTGGCAATCGTGCGGGGAATCTTATGCGCCGCAAGGAAATCCAAAAATTCCACCAGTCCGTCCGCCAGTTTGTAATCCGGGCTCTGGCGGCAGAGGGCGCGGTAAATCGTTTCCTCGGCTTCCTCTTCCTCGTCTGCTTCCTGTTGGGTAAAGGGGCGGCCAAAGAAATACTCCAGGGTATCGCCTGTGTTGCGGCCGTGGACCCAGGTCTGGAACTCTTCCGGTGTAATGCGGCGGCCCAGTTTTTCCGTCATGTACTGCTGCCATGCTTTCTCCTGGAATGTTTCGTCAAAAAACATGGTGCCGTTAAAATCAAAAATAGCGTTAAGCATGCCAGGCTCCTTTCTGTATGGGGGTCAGCGCTTGCCGCCGCGCTTTAAGCGCTGGTCGGTGCCAAAAAACTTGAAGATCTGGCAGCTGCCCAAAATGCGGCTGGCTACTTTTTCGGTGTAGCGGGCTTCAAAAATGGAACTATCCACAATGTTGGAAGTGTAAATGGTGGGCCGGTGGCAGAGCATACGGGTGTTGATCAGCTCATACAATACGCTGATGGTCAGCTGGCTGATGTACTCGGTGCCCAGGTCGTCCAGAATCAGCAGGTCGGCCTCCTTGCAGGCATCCAGCCAGGGGTATTCGGCGGCACGGTCAAAGTGTTCGCGCCCCAGCTGAGCGGCCAGCGCGGCGGAGCTGGTGTACAGCACATCAAACCCGCGGTTCAAAACTGTGTCTGCAATGGCAAGTGCCATGTGGGTTTTTCCCAGCCCGGCACTGCCAATAAACATCAGGCCGCGGCTTTCCGGCGTAAAGCTGTTGGCGTACCGCTGGCAGTAGGCCAGCACTTTGCCCATGTAGTCCCGCGGGGTGCCACCCAGCTCCGGCTCCGGCTCGGCGGGGTAGCGGTCCAGTTCGAAGGTATCAAAGCTGCACAGAGCCAGCGGGCTTGCGGCGTTGATCTCCTCCCGCCGCAGGGTGCGGGCTGCTTCGGCCACGCAGCTGCAGGGACGACCGTTCACCATGCCGGTATCCTTGCAGGTGGGGCAGGTGTAGTGCGGAACAAAACCCTCCGGCCCAAGGCCCAGCGTGGCATAAGCAGCTGTCAAGCGCTCGTCTGCCGTTTTCAGTGCTGCGGCTGCGACGGTCTGGTCCGCGCCGCGGGCGGCAGCCAGCGTCAGGGTCAGCCCGGCGTGGGTGCGGGCGTCCTCGGCGGCGCGCAGCTCCGGGTGGGCAGCCAGCGCTGCGGCACGGTCACGCTCGGCTGCTGTTACGGCCTGCTGGCGGCGGGCCGCAATGTGGCGCAGTGCTTCGCGGAAGAGTTCATCTTTGGTGCGCATGGCTTATCCCTCCGTGTCATCGTCAAAAACATCATTCCAGTTGGTCTGGAACAAGTCGGTTTTGGGGGCGGCTGGCTTTGCCCCGGTGGTCAGAATGTTGCTGCCCGCCAGCTGGCCCTGACCGCGCACCGCCGATACCGTGGTTAGTCCCTGCGCGTACCAGGAGCGCAGAATGCCGTCCACATAGCGCACCGTGCGGTGATTGTCCGCCCGCAGCAGGGCTTCCTCAATCATGTCCGCGCCAAAACGCCAGTCCTCGTGCCAGCGGGCAATGGCCCCGCGCTCCCAGCGGCTGAGCTGCGCAGGGGCGATGCCAAACAGGGCGGCAGACTCGATGCACCAGCTTTCCCGCTGGGCCTGCTGCTTTAAGTAACGTTCGGCGTCCTCGCCGGTTTCCACCCCGGCATCCCGCCATTTCAAAAGTTCGCGGCTCAGCGCGCCAACGGTGCGGCGGCCCTGGCGGGCAACTTCGGCGCAGCAAAGCAGCACAACATCCGGCTGCCAGCCATCATTCAGATACAGGCTGACCAGCCGCTGCATCTCGGTTCGGCTGAGTGCCTTGCCGAATGCGGTCTGCGCTTCCTCGCATAGGACCGAAACATAAGGGTCGTTCAGGGTGGTCAGGTCGATGGCGGAAGCTTTCTGCATTTCGGTTTTGGGCAGGGGCGCATCCCGGTCACTGACCAGCAGCCCGGCACCGGCCCAATACTGCATGGCGCGCTTGGCGGCCTCAATGCTGGGCATGCCAAGATCCCGCGCCATGGTGCGGGGGTCGGTTCCGCCGCCGCCCAAAAGATACAACGCGGCGCGGATGGTATCGCCGTCTGCGCGGGCCAGGTGCGCGAACACCAGCCGCGGCACGGCAACACTTTCCCCATTTTGTTCCGCCAGCCTGTAACCCATGGCGTCAGATCCCCCTTTTACCCCAGTATAATATTAAATATTATACCATTGGCAGGGTAGGGTGTAAAGCGGCAAAACAAGACAGCAAAAACGCAAAAAATAGCAGTTCAACCAAATTACAGCCCGGCATTTTGTACGGAATTGCCACCAAAAAGCTCTTGCATATGGGGATGTTTTACAATAAAATAAAAGAAAGAGAGCGATTTATCGGTTGAAATGACAGAACAGGAGTGAGACACATGGCAATCAATATGGTCAAATTACCCACCCAAAAACAGGATCTTGTACTGCGCGTGGCAAAGGGGCACTTTGCCACAAGCCACAGCCATATCAATTATTACATTGACGTTACCATGCAAAAGACCCGCCTTTCTGAAGCGCGCGCCGTGGCACTGGAACTGGTCAGCTCTTATACCCACACCACCATCGTGGATACCATCCTCTGCCTGGACGGCACCGAGGTGATCGGCGCCTGCATGGCCAGCGAGTTGACCCGCGACGGCTATGTAAACATGAACGCCCACCAGACCATCTATGTGGTCACGCCGGAACACACCACCGGCAGCCAGTTGCTGTTCCGCGAAAATACCTCTCCCATGATCGCGGGCAAACATGTGCTGATCCTGGCGGCATCCGTTACCACCGGTTATACCGCGCAGGCTGCTGTGGAAGCGATCAATTATTACGGCGGCCAGGTAGTTGGCATTGGCGCAATCTTTGCCACCCAGACAGAGTGCGCGGGTTACCCCGTTACTTCGATCTTTAACCCCAACGACCTTGGCGATTACCAGAGCTATGATTCCCGCGACTGCCCGTGGTGCAAACAGGGCAAACGCATTGACGCACTGGTCAACAGCTTTGGCTATTCCAGCCTGTAACATAAAAATATACAGCCTGTGGTGGAACTGCGCCTGCAATCCGCCGCAGGCTTTTGTGTTGCTAAAGTTAGGGCAATACCGCATAATTCTAAGTGCCGATACGGCGAGCGAGGTGCGGCAGATGCCAAGCCAAAAGCGCAGATAAT
>NZ_PSQF01000015.1:0-46462 GCF_003324125.1 Subdoligranulum sp. APC924/74
TTATCTGCGCTTTTGGCTTGGCATCTGCCGCACCTCGCTCGCCGTATCGGCACTTAGAATTATGCGGTATTGCCCTAAAGGGCTGAACCGTACTATTCCACGCTGCTTTCCCAATAAAAATTCCCCCGATGCAAAAGGGTTATCTTCTGCATCGGGGGAATGCGATTTATGGTTTGATTTTACTCAATCACAAGCAGCAGGCTCATTTTGAACTTGCCTTGCGGGATAACGCTGTGCAGGCCGTTTTTGTCAAAGCGGAAACTTTCGCCTGCGTTCAGCTCGTAATCCTGACCCTCATAGTCAATGATTGCTTTGCCTTCCAGTGCGGTCAGGATGGCGTTGCCGGGGGCGCGGTGTGGGGGCAGGCTGGTGCCCGCATCGAATGCCATCAGCACAAACTTCATGTTGTCTGCGTGGACAAGGTCAACATTGGCAATGCTGACCTCTTCGTAAGAAATCAGGTCTTTCAGGGCTGTGGGCTGGCCAGCTTTGATGATGTTGTTCAGGATAGTATTCTCCTTTTTCAAAATAATTTCAGTATAGATCATACCGATATCCGTGCTGGTTCCACACAGTGTTTTGGGCGGAACAGCCAGAAAATCATCCCCCGCAAAGGGAACTGCCCGGCTATCTTCGCCTAAGATAAAGCGGCCGTTGCCCATAGCACCCACATACAGGGTCGTACAGTCATAGCTTTCCGGCGTAATGGTAGTACCCGCCCCAAGGGAAAACCAGGTGACCGGCACCTCTTTGCCAAGGTTTGCCGGGCGGGAGACTGTCATACAATCACGGATGGGGCGCATTTGCGCAATGGTAAAAGGTTGGTGTTCCATGCGGTATACCTCACAGTGAGATTCGTAGGCTAAAGCATCGGCATTTCTATTGGCCGCCTGTTCAAAATGGATTCCTGCAGGTTCCCGCAAAATCACATTTCCCCGGCACAAGCTGGATGCCCTGCAAAATGCAGGCGGGCTGCGGCGTTTTTACTTCAGCGTTGTGGGGCGGTCCAGATAAATCACTTTGTTGTCAGAAATAAAAGTCTGGAAGTTATACAGGATCAAGATTTGGTCATAGCCCTCTTTTTCAATCGTGGAATCTAACCCATAGGCCAGCCCGCGGAAATCCACCACGCCAATTTTCGCATAATTCGCCGTCAGGTAGGGGATAAAGCTGTTGGCATAGCTGTCCTTTACCACCAAGATGCTGCCCGTCCCGTTGCCCTCAATCACCGAATAACCGTTGTTGCCATCCAAAAAAGCGCCATACTTGTCACGAGTATCCAGCTTGGCAAGGTTCATCAGGCCCTCGGTTTTCACCGGTTCATAATCTGCTTCGCCGTTTACTTTATAAACCGTCATCTGGTTGGGCAGATCATAATAGCTGAAACTGTCCGCCTGTGCATTCCAGCGCCGCGTAGCAGAATAATGCGTGCCGTAAAAATCGGGGACGGTAATTTTGGTATAGACATTGCAGTCAAACGGCGTCAGATTTTTCAGCGTGCAGAACTGCTGGTAAGCGCGGTAAGCACCATCCGGTGTCCAGTGGTGGTCGGTCTTAAAGTACAGATACTGGTCCTTATTGGCGCGGTAATCGTCGCGCATATCGATCACATCCGCCCCGCTGGCCTGCACTTGGGCAAAAATGTCATCCAGCATGGCATCTTCGTCCACCATGGGGGCATTGGCCGGCAGCATTTCCGGGTAGATATCGCTGGCCGAAGGTGCCAGCAAAAAAGTGACCCGGCCGGGGTAGCGCTGGGCAAAGTTTGTGACGGCACTGATATTTTTCCCCAGCTGCTTCTCAGTATCCGTACTGACGGTAAACAGCTTGGTGAACATCCAGCCATCTTTGCCGTTTAGGATGCCGCTTTCCTCCGTTTTGCCAAACGCGAGGGCATTGACGGCGCTTTCCAGGTTGATCCACCCATCGCGCAGGGCAACCTGGTCCTGCAGATAGGTGGAAAAATCATCCTGCCATTTGCCGTTCAGCAAAGTTTTTACGCTGAACACTGGCATTTGCGCCAGTTTGCGGTTTTCCAGCTCCGAGTTCTCGCGCTTGGGCCAGAACAGGTTGACCAGTGCAAACCCGCACAGCAAGGCGGCAAAAACAATCAGGGAAACTGGCGGCAGATGACGGTCGGATCTGCGGTGAACATATTTTTCCATAAAGCCATCCCTCCCCTTAAAAGTTTGCATACAGTGCGGTGGAACCCGTTGCTGCTACCACATACGCCGTGCACAGAACAAAGCAGACGCCGCAAAGCGCTGCCCGTAGCGGGGCTTTGCCTTTGCACCACTGCCAGAACCGCCCCGGCAGTTGGGTGGAGCAAACGCAGCACACAACCAGCAGCACCGCATAATTGCGCAGGAAATACAGCGCCGAAACACCGCCCTGCGGGATGAACAACCGGCTGAGCAGCAGCCCCAGCGGTGCACCGGGGGCGTTGCAGGTGAACAGCCCCCAGCCCAGTACCACCAGGAACAATGTGTAAATGTGCGGCCAGACCTTGCCTTTTTTCAGGTACTTCATCAAAAAGTTCTTTTCAATGACAAGCAGCACGAAATAGTAAAGGCCCCAGCAGATAAAGTTCCAGTTTGCACCATGCCAGATGCCGGTCAGCGCCCAGACGGCCAGCATGTTCAGCATCTGGCGCCCGGCACTGCAGCGGTTGCCGCCCAGCGGGATATAAATGTAATCCCGGAACCAGCCGGAAAGGCTGATGTGCCACCGCCGCCAGAATTCGGTAATACTGCCTGAAATGTACGGCAAGTTAAAGTTCGCCGGGCATTCAAAGCCCATCATCAGGCTCAGGCCGTTGCTCATCTCCGAGTAACCCGCAAAGTCAAAGTACAGCTGCAAAGAGTACGCAATAATGCCCAGCCATGCCAGCGGCAGGGAAGCGTTCGCCAGCCCAATGCCGCCCGTTCCGATGATATCCTGCCAAAGTGCCGCAATGGAATCCGCCAAAATCACCTTTTTGGCAAGGCCGAACACAAACATTTCAGCACCATCCTGCGCTTTTTGCAGGGTGCAGCGTCCCTGTGTCTGGTGTAGGACATCCGCCATATCCCGGTATTTCACGATCGGGCCAACGATCAGCTGCGGGTACATCAGAACATATACCGCAAAGACCACCGGGCTGCGTTCCGCTTTTACCTTGCCGGTATACACATCCGCAGTATAACTGATGAGCTTAAACGTATAATAGCTGATGCCCAGTGGCAAAACATCCAAAAAACTCAGCTTGGCAAACCCGGTGGAAGCGATAACGTTGAGCGTATCCAGCAAAAAGTTCGTGTATTTGCAGTAGACCAGCGCCGCTGCCGTCAGCACAATGGCAGCAATCAGCACGGCTTTTCGCTTGCCCCCGGCGGGCAGGCTGGCAAGCAGAAGCCCCGCCGCATAGTTAATGGCAACCATGCCCACGGCCAGCGGCAGCCATGTAATACCGCCCCAGCAGAAAAACAGCAGGCTTTCCACCAGCAGCACCGCATTTTTGACCCTACCCGGCACAAGGTAATACAGCCCCAGCGCCAGCGGCATAAAACAGAATAAAAAGACAACGCTGTTAAAATTCACAGCGGTTCCTCCTCTCTTGGTTCAGGGAGTGTGGGGAACAGCCCACCAAAAAACAAGGCCGCAGCCTGTTGGGGCGCGGCCTGTTTGGTATCGGTTTGTGCTATCAGGCAAGTGCCCCGTCAATGGCGGTGTCGATTGCGGAATAATCCGGGCCATTCACACCGGCAATGACCATGACCACAACATTGCCTTTTACCACAATGCGTGCATCCTGTGCCTTGGCAACTTTATCAGCAAAGTCAGCATACAGCGTGCTGCTCATTGATTCCTTATAGGCTTCCAGTTCAGCTTTCACGGCGTCAGCGGTGCCATCTTTGACTTGGGCGGCGAATACCAGAGCACAGTCTGCCTGGTCGTTGGTCACATCACCCTGGAAAGCAACAATGTTATCCGGGGTCAGGTTCATCTCGTTCTCCATGGAGAAGTCATCGATGGCACGGGCATTGGGCACTTCGTTCACAGCCTCAATGGCGGTCACGATGGCGCCCAAATCCACGCTGGCAGTGGCCTCCTCGGTGGAGGAAGCATCGGTGCTGGCTGCCTCAGAAGCTGTGCTGCTGGCGGCTTCCGAAGAAGCACTGGCAGAGGAAGAAGCGCCGCTGCCGCAGCCAGCCAGCAGGGTAGCAAACAAAACGGCTGCCGCCAAGGCAGAAATCAATTTTTTCATAATATAGTTCTCCTTTGTTGGTTCGGGGTTCAAATTTATCTCTTTGGCCCTCTGGGAATTTAGATCACCTACTATAGTACACCAGAATAATGTACTTATATAGGATACACGATTTACACCTGTTTTTCAAGTCCCGCAGGGTAAATCTCACACACTTTCACATCCACAATTTTGCGCAAAAATACCGGCGCTTGACAAACTCCGCCCGCCACCTTACACTTTGAAATACAGAATCCATGTAACTTATAAAATAATGGAGGAATCCCCCTTGCAGAACTACAAAGCCAGACAAACCGCCCTGCTTGGCATGCTGTTCGCCCTTTCCATGGCGCTCTCTTTTTTGGAATCCATGCTTACCCCGTTTTTTGGCCTGATGCCCGCCATGAAGCTGGGGCTTTCCAATATTGTTGTCATGTACGCCGTTTTGTTTTTGAACCGCCGTTCGGCGCTTTATCTTGTGCTGCTCAAGGCGTTGTTTGCGTTGCTTACCCGCGGCGTTACAGCCGGGTTTCTTTCGCTGTGCGGGGGCGCGCTTTCCCTGGCTATGTTCTGCCTGCTTCTGGCATTGCCATTCACCATCACAGGCTACATTTTTTCGGTCAGCGGGGCACTGGCGCACAACTGCGGCCAGCTGCTGGGGGCTGCAGCGCTGCTTTCAGACAAAATGGCAATCACCTATGCGCCGATGCTGCTGATAGCGGGTCTTATCGTTGGTTCCTGCACCTATATGGTATCGCGCCTGATTTTTCCCGCTGTCAAGAGAATTATTCCGCCGAAGAGCAAAGCGGAAAGCAAAATTACATTTTAAGATGGCGTCTTAAAATTTTTTAAAAAAGTGTTGACATTTCACATTTCTGCGGCTATAATATAACCATAGCACAGGGAACGAGTTCAAAAAAAAGTGAACGTCTTGTGCGGCTCATAAAACTAAAAACCAAGAACAAACCATTATTTTGATTCGGAGGTATTTCTTATGAAAAAGTATGTTTGCACTGTCTGCGGCTACATTGCTGAGGGCTCCATCCCCGATTTCTGCCCCGTCTGCAAGGCTCCCGCTTCCAAGTTCATCGAAAAGACCGATAATTCCTATGTGACCGAGCATGTTGTCGGTATCGCCAAGGACGCTCCGGAAGATATCATCCAGGGCCTGCGCGAGAACTTTAACGGCGAGTGCAGCGAAGTTGGCATGTACCTGGCCATGAGCCGCGTTGCCGACCGTGAAGGCTACCCGGAAATCGCCGAAGCTTGGAAGCGTTACGCTTTTGAGGAAGCTGAGCATGCTTCCAAGTTCGCAGAACTGCTGGGCGAAGTCCTGACCGACAGCACCAAAAAGAACCTGCAGATGCGTGTGGATGCCGAGTCTGGTGCCTGCGCAGGCAAGATGGAGCTGGCCAAGAAGGCAAAGGCTCTGAATCTGGATGCCATCCATGACACCGTGCATGAAATGGCAAAGGACGAAGCCCGCCATGGCCGCGGCATGCAGGGTCTGCTGGACCGTTACTTCAAATAATTGAATTCCTAAACCGCAAGGGGGGTCGGGTAACACCGGCCCCTTTTTGCTGTCATTTTTTCTGTGACAATACCGCATAATTCTAAGTGCCGATATGGCGAGCGAGGTGCGGCAGATGCCAAGCCAAAAGCGCAGATAATACTGGATGCTGCAAAGGTGAGCGCCGCCAGTGGCGGAAACAGCGAACCGAAGCAGGGGCAGCGGTCGCAGAGTGCGAGGGGCTTTTGCCCCCGAAGCACGATGCGGGTACCGCAACCCGACATTATCGAGCATTTTGGCAACGCAGATGCCGTGCCGCAGCTGCCGGAGCGGTGCTTAAGCCGCAAGGCGGGAATTGTGCGGTGTTGCCCTGTATTTATTCTCCGCGGCAGGCAAAAAAGTTGTCCTGATTATCACAGGCAGCATAAAACGTTTCGCTCAACTGGCCGATGCCCGTGCGGGAAAGCTGGGTGTTCAACCAGGTGCGGTCCTTTCCGCTGGTGTGCAAGTTTTCCTCAATCAGCTTGCCATCCAACACCAGGTCATACCACTTGCTGGCCGGATCTGTCTGGATGGCAAGGTCCTGCGGGGTGACCGGGCGGTTGAAGCTTTTGGGTAAAAAGCTGATCTGGCCGCTGGTTTCCAGCATGGCACACTGCACTTCATTCAAATCAAAATATCCGGCTACTCTGGCTTGTGCTAAAAATTCATTCAGGTCTATTTTGGCGCGGTCCAGCTCCGCTTTATAAATCGTTCCGTTCTCCATCAGTGGAATGGCCTGTCCGCTCAACCAAAGGCGGACGTTCCGGTTTTTGCAGGTGCCGTAATGCACCGCAAAAGCTGCGATACCATACACGATCATGGCGGTAAGCGGGCGGTACCATTGTTCCAGGTTGGTGGCCATCTCTGCCGCAATAGAACCAATGGTAATGCTGTTGACATAATCAAACAAGTTCATCTGGGCAATCTGCCGTTTGCCGCCCAGCCGCGTTAAAATAAACAGTACCGCCAGCGAAACCACACTGGCAACAAACACATTGATAATTTCCTGCACTGCCTGCATCTTTCCCATCCGCTCCCTTATCATTTGCCATGCAACCCGCATGGTAACCTTATTGTGGCCCCACCAGCGGTGCATTATACGCACAATGTACCAACGGGGCTTGCACAGGAAGGGGAAAATGTTATAATAAAGTTGTTCCTGTATACTTCGACTTTCGGCGGCTTTGGGCCCGCTGCGCCGGAGCCGGGCAGGGATTGGCAGCAACTGCCAGCTTGATAAAGAATTGATATCAGGATGTGAAATCATGCAGATTTACCTTTTGCGGCATGGGCAGACAGAATATAACGCCCAACACCGGTACCAGGGTCAACAGGATATCCCGCTTTCCGCCGCGGGCCGCGCCCAGCTGCGCCCGGCCGGGTTTATGCCGGATGTTGCCTATGTCAGCCCGCTCATCCGCGCACGGCAGACGGCGGAAATCTTTTTCCCCGGCTGCCCGCAGATCATTGTACAGGACTTGCGGGAAATGTGCTTTGGCAGTTTTGAGGGGCGGCATTATATCCACATTGAGCACGACCCCGACTACCTTGCCTGGCTGGAAGCCAACAAGACTGCTGCCCGCCCGGATGGGGAGCGCATTCAGGATTTTTGTAACCGCAGCTGTGCCGCCTTTGCCAAACTGGTGGAAGAAAGCCTTGCGCAGCACAAACAGCAGCTGGTGATTGTAGCGCACGGCGGCATCCAGATGGCGGTTATGTCCCGTTACGGTCTGCCGCGGCGGGATTATCACGACTGGTGCGGTCCCAACGCGGGCGGCTACCGCCTGGATGCCGCCAACTGGCAAACAGACCACACCTTGCAGCTGTTGGAAACCGTGCAGTATACCAAAGCCACACAAAGTGAGGCAGCCTTATGAGCAATGGCTTGATTCATTTATACCACGGTGACGGCAAGGGCAAAACCACAGCTGCCATGGGCCTGGCTGTGCGGGCGCTGGGCTGCGGGCGGCGCGTGGTGATCGTGCAATTTTTGAAAGGCGGTGCAACCGGGGAACTGGAACCGCTGCAAACCCTTGGCGCTACCTTCTACCGCGGCAAAGCCGGGCAGAAGTTTGTATTCCAGATGAATGAGGAAGAAAAGGCCGCCACCCGTGCCCTGCAAACTGAAAACCTGCGCCGGGCGCTTGCCGAACCGGCGGACCTTTTGATTCTGGACGAAGCCTGCGCCGCTTGGAATCTGAACATGGTGGACCGAGAGTTGCTGCAAAACGCCGTACTGCACAAGCCTGCCGGACAGGAACTGGCAATGACCGGCCGCGACCCGGCCCCCTGGATGCTGGATGTCGCAGATTACATTACTGAAATGTGCTGCCGCCGCCACCCATACGAAAAAGGCATTCCGGCAAGAAAAGGCGTTGAATTTTAAGTTTGCCGCAGCGCAGTTCCATACAGGGAAGCGCACCAGGCAATAAGAAATTAAAAGTATTTAGGACAACCAGAAAAAGAGAAAAACAGCCTGCCCAAACAGCAGGCGGGGAGGGGTATCATCATGGCTACACATAGCCGCCAAATGTCCGATGCATTCCGTACGACAGTATTTCTAACCCTGTCCGGCGGATTTCAGGACGCTTACACCTACATGGGCCGCGGCAAGGTTTTTGCCAACGCTCAAACCGGCAATATCGTGCTGATGGCCACCAATTTTTGCGAGGGTGATTTTGCCAAAGCGCTGCGGTATCTTTTGCCGCTGCTGGCCTTTGCCGCCGGTGTCTATTTTGCCGAGGGCATCCGCAACCGCTACCACCTGATGGAGAGATTCCACTGGCGCCAGCTGATTTTGCTGATTGAGATTGCACTGTTGTTTGTTGTTGGCTTTATCCCCAACAATCTGGACTGGCTGGCCAATATGCTGGTCAGCTTTGTCTGCGCCATGCAGGTACAATCTTTCCGCAAGGTGCACGGCAATGCATATGCCAGCACCATGTGCATTGGCAACATGCGCAGCGGTATGCAGTACCTGTACACCGGCCTGCACACAAAAGACCGCGCTGTATTGCGCCGCGCCATGCAGTATTTTGCTGTAATTGCACTGTTTGCTGTGGGGGCCGCTGCCGGCAGTCTGCTGACCATCCATTTTGGCAACCGTGTGATCTGGCTCTGCTGTGCTTCGTTGCTGGTCAGCCTTAGCTTCATGTTTATCCGTGAAGACATTGAAGAGAACCCTGAACTGCAGCGGGAAGCCGCCGCTTTGCACCAGGATGTAAAAGCCATGGAGCACACCATCGGCAAAACCTTGCAGGAGCAGCAGGAAGAACTGCACCCCTTAAATCACAAGTGATATGGACAATATATAAAATTTGAACAAAACTTTCGCAATCTCGCTTGTCGTTTTCCGGCACAAATGCTACAATACAGTCAAATGTTAAATATGTGCGCGAAAGCGAGGGATTTCCGTGAAAATCATCACCGTTACACTTGCTCCTAACCAGGCTGTTCTGACCTGCTATCTGCAGGACCAAAGCCCCAAAATGCCAAATGCCGCCATCCGCCCGGCTATGCTGGTCGTGCCCGGCGGCGGCTACCAGTATTGCTCTGACCGTGAGGGCGAACCGGTTGCCCTGGCTTATATGGCACAGGGGTTCAATGCGTTTGTTCTGCGCTATACGGCAGATGCAACCACCCCGATTGACAAAGCATTACAGGATGGTGCCGCCGCAATGGATTACCTGCGCGCCAACGCCGCGGAGCTGGAAATTGACCCGCAGCAGATCGCCGCTGTTGGCTTTTCTGCCGGTGGGCATTTGGTTGCTTCGCTGGGCACACTGCTGCCCAAGGCACAGCGCCCCAACGCCCTTGTGTTGGGCTATGCCGCAACGCTGGGTGCAATGTGGACCGTCGCTGGCCGCCAGGAGCCCGACCTGCACGCGCTGGTTGATGATGACACCCCGCCCACATTCCTGTTTGCTACCCAGGGGGACGCGCTGGTTCCTGTTAAGAACAGCCTTGTTTTTGCAGATGCTTTGGCTGACCACAGCATCCCGTTTGCGCTACACATCTTCCCGACCGGGGCACACGGCATTTCCCTTGCCACTGCCTGTACCTCCGGGCCGGAAGCTTCCCGTGTCAACCCGGCAACCGCCCAATGGCTGCCGATGAGCGTTGACTTTTTGCAAAAGCTGTGGGGCTGCCTGGGCGTTACCGCACCGGATACCGAGCTTGCCGCCCAGCTTGCCGCCGGGCCGCTCAGCCTGAATATGCCGGTGCGCAGGTTGATGAAGAACCCGCAGGCCAGCGCTCTGCTGCAGGCTGTGCTGGGGGATATGTGGCAGGCCATTGTGTCTAACCCACTTTCCCAGGGAATCAGCCTGCGCGAAATTTCCGGCTTCCTGCAGGCGGCATTGCCGGAAAGCGCATTGAATCAGCTGGATGCCCAGCTAGCCAAAATCCCGGTTGAATAACCCAAAGGAGCTTATCATGCTGTTTATTGAATATCCCAAATGCTCTACCTGCCAAAAGGCCAAATGCTGGCTGGATGAAAACGGCATTGCTTACACCGACCGCCATATTCTGGAGCAGCCCCCCACCTATGAAGAGCTGAAAGAATGGTACGCTCGCAGCGGGCTGCCCCTGCGCCGCTTTTTTAATACAAGCGGCCTGAAATATAAATCGCTTGCCCTGAAAGACAAACTGCCCACCATGACCGAGGATGAGCAGCTGCACCTGCTTGCCACAGATGGCATGCTTGTCAAGCGGCCTTTGGTGGTCGGGGATGATTTTGTCCTTGTCGGATTCAAGCCTGACGAGTGGGCCAGCACCCTGAAATAATCCACCTTCTAAATAGCAAAGCAAAAACAGCACCGCAGTTTGTTGCACACACAGTCAAGTAAGACGATGTGCACGGCAAAGATTGCGGTGCTGTTTTGTTTTTATTCTTCCCAAAACCGCCAGAGTTCCCGTTCCAGCTTTTCTGTATCATAAATCATTTTCAGGTGGCTCCAATGCGGGGGCATCAGGCGGCGGTAGTCCGGCATGGCAAAGCGGTTATCGATCAGCAGCACCACGCCTTTGTCCCGCGGGGTGCGGATCACACGCCCGGCAGCTTGCAGCACCTTGTTCATGCCGGGGTAACGGTAGGCGTAGTCAAAGCCGGAACCGCGTGTCTGCTCAAAATAGTCCCGCAGCTGCTCCTGCCGGGGTCCAACCTGCGGCAGCCCTGGGCCCACGATGCCTACACCAATCAGCCGGTCGCCGGTCAGGTCAACGCCCTCCCCAAATACGCCGCCCATCACGGCAAAGCCAAGCAGGGATTGGCTGGGACCCGGCACAAACTGGGCCAAAAAGGCCGCTTTCTGCTGTTCATCCATCGCGTTTTCCTGCTTGATGCAGTTGATTTCCGGACAGTGCTCCTTGAACTGTGCATAAGCCTGCTCCATATACGCATAACTGGGGAAAAACGCCAGATAATTCCCGCAGTGCGCCCGCACCATCGTCGCCAGGCTTTCCGCCACAATGGCAAGGCTTGCATCCCTGTCCTTATACCGGGTGCTGACATTGCCGATGCAGAACAGTCCCTGATTGCCCGCGGGGAAGGGGCTGCGCAGGGCAACGGCCCGTGCTTCCGGCACGCCGCACAGGTCCTTATAATAACTGGCCGGGGCCAGCGTTGCACTGAACAGCACCGCGGCGCGCCCCAGGGCAAAACTATCCGCCAAAAAGGCGCTGGGGTCAAGGCAGAGCTGCGCTGCACGCACCTCGCTGCCGGATGCCGTGATTTGCAGCACAAAATGATCGTCAAAGGTATCCGCTACGCGCAGCCAGGCCCGCACATCAAAATACAACTGCAGCAGTGCCGTGTGGGTTTCATCCGGTTCTCGGTGGTCGTCCAGCCATGCTTCCAACGGTTCACACAGGCGGTTCAGCAGGTGATCAAACTCCTCGCTGCGCTCTTTTAGAAAGAATGTTTTGCCAAACCGTCCATCTCTGGCGGCAGTTTCTTCCTCGGCACGGTGGCGCCATTCAATAAATACATCATTTACTTTGGTCAGAGCGTTTTTCAGGCTGCTTTTGCCTTTGCCCAACAGCTTCTTCGCTTCATAAAAGCTGGTTTTGGTCAGGGCAGCACTGTGCATTTCCCGCGCACGCCCCGGCAGGTTGTGCGCTTCGTCCACCAGGAAGATATAATCCCCGGCAGATTCAAAAAATCGCACCAGATGTACAACCGGATCAAACAGATAATTGTAATCCCCAATAATCACATCGCTCCACAGGCTGCTGTCCAGCCCCAGCTCAAATGGGCATACCGTGTGGCGTTCTGCATATTCCTGCAAGGTTTCCGCCGTCAGGCAGGGGACATCCAGCACATCCCAGAGAGCACCTTTGATGCGGGCATAATACCCGTTGGCATAGGGGCAGGCTTCCGGGGTACACTCCCGCGTCTCACACAGGCAGATCTTGTCTTTCGCTGTCAGCGTTACACTGCGCAGGTGCAGTTCCGGCTCGGTATCGCGCAGGATAGCCAGTGCGTTTTCCGCTGCCGTACGGGTTGTGCCGCGGGCCGTTAAATAAAAAATCGGTCCCACACTCTCATTGCCCATAGATTTCAGGGCAGGGAACAGCACGCTCATGGATTTACCAATCCCGGTTGGTGCCTGGCACAAAAGCCGGCCGCCGTCCCGGCACACTTTGTATACCTCGCCCGCCATCGCACGCTGCCCGGGGCGATACGCAGGGAAAGGGAACTGCATGGCCTGCAAATCCGAGTTCCGGGCCTTTTTCCACTCAAACGCCCGCCGCGCCCAGGGGGCATATTCCGCCAGCAGGGCTTCCACTTCCTCCTGCAGCTGCTGCGCGGTGTAATGCCGCTCAAACCGCAGAATCAGCTCTTCATCTACCTGGAAATAGGTCAGCTGAACCCGCATCTCTTCCAACTCATGCTGTGCCGCATAAATTGCTGCATACACAATAGCCTGTGCCCAGTGCTCCGGTGCAAAATCCGGGGTAATATCTGCCGCCGGGCATACGGTGGTCTTGATCTCATCCACCACGGTAACACCGTCCGCTGCGGTAAAAATGCCATCGGCGCGGCCTTCCAGCGTAAATTCAATTTCTTCATACGCAAAAATACCGCGAAGAAATACCTCCGCGGCGTAATCGGCATGTTCTTTTACAGCGGCGCGCTGCAATTTGCGGTGGATGCGTGCGCCCTCATTGGCGCGGTCAAAGCCGGTAAAGCGGTTGTCAATGCTGCCAACCCGGCGCAAGAATTCCACCAGCTGGCGCACCGGCAGCGTGATTTGTATTGGGGATACAGGTTCCTGCAAGGGCTCGTCCTCCTGTCAGGGGCAGTCAGCTGCGGTTATAGGTATGGTCACACACCTGCTCAATTTTCTCGCGCAGGGCTACAAAATCTTCAAACGCGGATATTTTGCTTTTTGGGTTGCGCAGCAGCGCTGCCGGGTGCAGAGTTGCCATAAACAATGTGCCCTGCTTATCAAAAAACTTACCGTGGTCCCGCGTGACGGAAAAGTCTTTTCCAATCATCTGCTGGGCGGCAATGCGGCCCAAGCACACCACAATTTTTGGGCGCAGCAACCGGAACTGCATGCGCAGCCACGGGAGGCAGGCGGCGGATTCTTCCGGGGCAGGGTCGCGGTTTTCTGGCGGGCGGCACTTAACAATATTGGCAATATAAATATTTTTGCTGCGGTCAAGGTCAATCGCTTCCAGGTAATGGTCCAGCAGCTGGCCGCTGCGGCCCACAAACGGCAGGCCTTGTGCGTCCTCGTTGGCACCGGGGCCTTCGCCTACAAAAAGAACCTCGGCGTCCGGCACACCCTGCCCAAACACCACATGGGTGCGGGTCTCACACAATCCGCAGCGCTGGCACGCCAGGCATTGCTGTTTCAGCTCATCAAAATTCATGAATATCCCTCGTATTGCCCCCTTGCACAGGGGACTATAATATAATAAAAGACAACCGCTGCCCAAACAGTGGTAAAAAGGAGCTATCATTTATGCATCCAGACGCCTTGGCCGCCCGGCTGGCCTGTATCCTGCTGGGTTATCTGTTCGGCAGTTTTCTTACGGCAGAAGTTGTCGCCCGCGTTGTTTCCGGCAAAAGCGCGCGGCAGCTTGGCACCGGCAACCCCGGCATGGCTAATATCATGGCCCAACTGGGCAAGGGGGCCGGGCTGCTAACCCTGGCAGGTGATACGTTAAAAACGGTTGCTGCCTGCGGTGCGGCGTATTATGCTACGGCACCACTGATCGGGCAGGCGTCGATTTTATATGCCGGGCTTGGCGCAGTGCTGGGCCATAACTATCCCGCATGGGCAAGGTTCCGCGGCGGCAAGGGGGTTGCGGTAACCTGCGTTTGGCTCGTTTTGTATCTTCCGTTTTGGGGCACGCTTTGCTGCATCGCTGGCGGGGCACTGGTCCTGTGGCTCGGCTACCTGCCGTTGGGGGCTGTGGTGATCCCAGCGCTGGCCATCCTGCCCGCGTGGCTTTCCTATGGCCCAGAAAGCGGCATTCTAACTTTGGCCCTGGCCATCATTATGTTCAGCCGCCACTACCACGGCCTGCTGCGGATTCGGCAGGGGACAGAGCCCCGATTTTTCCAACGCCGCAATCCAAAATGAACAACTTTATCATAGCATATTTTCACCAGCCTGAAAAGCTGTAAACACATGAAAAAACGATATGATCTTAGAACCATCCAGTCATGCCGTTGCCGTCCGATTTTGAGGTGAAATCTCACAATCTAAACTATTTATACCGTAATTGCTCATAAAAACAGCGGAACAACAGAAACCCCAACAATCCCAAGGTAATAAGTTTGTGTAACTTGGTGCCTTGCATTATCGACATATCAGAATTACAATATAATTATTACGGAATTGTAAAATGGAGGCAAACTGAAAATGAAGTATTACTTGGCTTACGGTCCCAATCTCAACCTGGTGCAGATGCGCCAGCGTTGCCCCAATGCCCGTGTGGTCGGGTATACATATTTATTCGGTGTGCGCCTGGTCTTCCGTGGTTCCAAGAACGGCTGCTTTTTGACCACGGATTTTCAGCAGCCCTGGTGCCCGTCTATGGTGGGCTGCGGGGTTTATGAGATTTCTGATAAAGACGAGCAGGCTCTGGATGTCTATGCGGGGGTTCCTTATTTCTACCAGAAGCAGACAATGCAGGTACAGTGCGTCTGGGACGTCACTACGCGACGGGAAGTTCTGCATAATATTGAAGCAATCCTTTACACCCTGCCCGCCAGCCACCCCTTGGGTGTTCCTTCCCGCCGCTATCTGCAGGAGTGCAAGAGCGGGTATGATGACTTTCATTTCAGCTTCCTTCCGCTGCGCCAAGCTCTGATTGACAGCAGCCCGGAGCCGCACACGAAGTAAAGGAAACACTTTTGTGTGAAAGAAAAGGCAAAAGCAAAAGATAGGCAAGCGGGAAGCGACGTTCTACCGTTTTGTTTCTTGCTTTGCGAAACAAATTTGAAAAAATTAAAAAAAATATGAAAATATCTGTTGACAAAAGTGGTACTGCTGGTTATAATAATACTCGTCGCCGGTGAGGCGGCAAAACAAAATAAGCGGATGTGGCGGAACTGGCAGACGCGCTAGATTCAGGTTCTAGTTCCCTTAAAAGAGTGTGGGTTCAAATCCCTTCATCCGCACCAAAGAAAAGCACCTAGAAACGTAAGTTTTTAGGTGCTTTCTTTTTGCTGTACCGCAGCGTTTACCACACCCCGTACAGGTACGCGCCTTTCGCGTCCAGATACTCAATTAGGCATTCTTCTACGCTGCCGCCGTGCTTCCAGGCGGCAAAGCCGCTGCCGGGTCTTCCTGCTGTTCGCCCATGGTTGTACTGCCGCTGTCCTCCACATCAAGGGGCAGATCAAGGCTTGTGCAGTGGTTCAGCGGGTCGGCGCTGGCCTTGTGCTGCCTGCCGTCCTCGCCGCGTTCATGGCCGTTGGTCAAGGCGCGCTGTATCTGCCGCCGCTGGGTCTGTATCAACCAGTTTGCAAACGTCCCGGCGGCTGGGTCGTATGCCTATATCCGGCGCACCAGCGACCGGCTGTGTAAGGAACACGGTTTATCCGTGGTAACGTCACAACTGTATAGGTGCCGTAAGGTAGAAAGGCCACGAACATGAAGTACGATGAAAGAGCCTGCCATTTTAACATGGACACTGGGTGCGTGAAATTGCTGCTCCGGGATGGGAGAAAAGTCTTCAGTGACTGCACCGTGGTCGAGGATGAACTGGATGTGACCATGGCACAGCGGTCAGAGTTGGGCTACCTTATCTACAATGACCCACTGGGCTATGCAGATTTGATTCTGAATGGTAATCCAGAGGAATACTTGAAAAATGTGGCCGGGAGCCATGGGTTAGAAGATTGATCTTCCCATAGAACTGCCATTAACAAAAAACACCGCCCATCTGCGTAACGGAACTCAGGTGGGCGGTGTTTTGCTCTATTGTCTCAGGGACGGTGTCGGAATTTACAGCTTATGCTAGGCTTTCAATGACTTTGGCACATTTTTCAATTCCAATTACCCCGCTGTCCAGCGCGACATGATAGTTGGCGGCATCGCCCCATTTCATATCGGTGTAGAAGCGATAGTAGGCAGCACGGCGTTTGTCCTTCTCCTTCAGTCGGGCTTCGGGCGATTTCTCCCGTTCCCCATAGACCCGCACGATGCGGTCAGCCCGGAACTTCATGTCCGCGTGGACAAAGACCTTCAGGCAGTCGGTGCGGTCCTGCAGGATAAAATCGGCGCAGCGTCCTACGATGACGCAGGGCTCTTTTTCTGCCAGCTCCCGGATGATCCGGTATTGCAGCTTCCAGAGCAGGTCCTCGTTAGTGGGACCGAAGCTGCGGTCAGTGAAGGCAGAGGCGAGGAAGCCGCCGGGAGTGTACTCTCCGGCCTCCTTGACGTAGTTTTCGTCAAAGCCGCTTTCGGCAGCCAGTTTCTGGATCAGTTCGGCGTCGTAGCACCGGATGCCCAGATGCTCTGCCACCAGTTTGCCGATGGTTCTGCCGCCGCTGCCAAACTCGCGGCTGATGGTAATGATGCGTTTTTCCATTAGACTTCTCCTTTCGTGCTCAGTTCACGGTAGGTCTTGCAGATCAGATAGCCTGCAATCAGGAATGTGAGGATATCCGACATGGGCATGGAGTACAGCACGCCGTCCAGCCCGAAGAACCGGGGCAGCAGCAGGGCAAAGCCCACGCCGAACACCACCTCACGCACCATGGACAGGGCGGTGGATTCCGCCGCCTTGCCCATGGCCTGCAAAAAGATGAAGCACGCCTTGTTGACACAGGCCAGAATGATCATGCACAGGTAGACGCGGAAGGACTTCACGGCGAAATCGGTGTAGTAAACGCTCTCGTTGGCGGCACCGAACAGGGCAATCAGCTGCCGGGGAAGCAGCTCCACCAGCACCAGTGCAACGGCACCCACGGTGGCTTCTGCCAGCAGCAGTTTCGTGAACAGCTCCTTCACACGGGTGGGCTTTTTGGCGCCCATGTTGAAGCCCACCACGGGGATGCAGCCAGCCGCCATGCCCACCACGATGGAGATGACGATCTGGAAGAACTTCATCACGATGCCCACCACCGCCATAGGGATCTGGGCGTACTGCTCCTGCCCGAACACGGCATCTAGTGCGCCGTATTTGCGGATCATGTTGTTGATGGCTGCCATAGCCGCCACAAGACTGATCTGAGACAGAAAGCTGGTCATGCCAAGGGTCAGGGTACGGCCGCAGATGGAGCCCTTCAGCCGGTAGTCACTCTTTTCAGGGCGAATGATCTTCATGTGCAGCAGATACCACACTGCCAGCGCTGCCGTGACCAGCTGACCGATGACGGTAGCCACCGCTGCGCCCATCATGCCCCAGCGGAAGCCGAAAATGAAGATGGGGTCCAGAATGATGTTCAGCGCCGCACCCGCAAGGGTGGACACCATGGCAAACCGAGGATTGCCGTCGGCACGGATGATGGGATTCATGGCCTGCCCAAACATATAAAACGGCACGCCCAGCGTGATATAAAAGAAATACTCCTGGGAGTGGTGGTAGGTCTCGGCATTCACCGTTCCGCCGAACATGGCAAGAATGGTGTCCGCAAAAATCAGATAGAGCGCGGCCAGCACAATGCTGCTGACCAGACACATCACCACCGCATTGCCGACGCTCCGCTTTGCCCTGGGAACCTCGTTCTGCCCAAGGCTGATGCTGACGAAGGCGCAGCAGCCGTCACCGATCATCACGGCAATGGCCAGCGCTACCATCGTCAGGGGGAACACGACGGTGTTGGCGGCGTTGCCGTAGGAGCCCAGATAGCTGGCGTTTGCAATAAAGATCTGATCCACGATGTTGTACAGTGCGCCGACCAGCAGTGAAATAATGCACGGGATCGCATACTCTTGCATCAGCTTGCCGATGCGTTCCGTGCCGAGAAATTGATTGGAACTTTCCATGGGATTCACCTTACCTTTCCATTTTGAGGACAAAAAAACAACGGGCAGCCCTCATGCAACCGGTTTTACGCATGAGTGCTACTCGTTGTACGAAATTATTATAGCCTGCCTGCCGGGAATTTGCAAAGGCAGTTTTGCACAAGAATTGTACTGGGCATTCTGCGCAGATTGCACGAGGAAAACTTCGTGGAAGATGCCCTTGGAAGCCAGTCGCCCAGCCGTGGCACAATAAGGTGGAGCGCAAAAGTACGCTGGAAAGACTGTTTTGTACAGGCTGTTCCATCTGGATGAAAGAGGAGCAATATGGCACAGTATCAAGCAGGAATGCTCGTGGTTTATGGGAAACTTGGGGTTCATGAAATCGAAACCGTTGGTCTGCAGAGCTTTTGCGGAAAACCGGCGAAAATCACAATACCCTTCGCCCTTATTTTACGGATTCCCACGACCACAGCTATATCCCCACGGCAAAAGAAGGTGCTCTGCGCCCGGTGCCCCGGCACAGCAGGCGGAAGCCGATTTGGCACGCATCAAAGAGGTGCGATCATGTCGAAAAAGCAACGGAATTTCAAAGAGAAGCAATGAGTCCGGATGGCTGTTCTCTGGGCGGTGCGTGTCTGACACGCCTTCTTGCCTTGGGGAAAATCCCGGTCGAGCCACTTAAGGCAACACCGCACAATTCCCGCCTTGCGGCTTAAGCACCGCTCCGGCAGCTGCGGCACGGCATCTGCGTTGCCAAAATGCTCGATAAGACATCCAGTATTATCTGCGCTTTTGGCTTGGCATCTGCCGCGCCTCGCTCGCCGTATCGGCACTTAGAATTATGCGGTATTGCCTTAATGCCCGATTGGATAAAGATAGCCGTTCTAATTGGTCAAAATATCGGATTTGTTCGATTGCGCTTTTATTATACACATTTTAAGCTTTGCTGTTGGCAGAGCTTTTTTGCTTCCATCATAGGGGGAACCTGCAATTTTGAAAAACATTGTCTGTTTTTTGCTTATTTGACTACAAAATTTATATAAAAGCATGCAAAATTTATGTTGAAATTGTTGCAGAAAGAGTTTATACTAGAACCATCGCGGATACAAAGCGAAAGAATGGGAACAGTAAATCATATGAAGGATCTTTATGATGCCGCACGGCACCTTGTCTGGCTGACACAGTTTGGTTTATCGGTTGTGCTTCCGCCGGTGCTGTTTCTTTTGGGGGCTGTCTGGCTACGCAAACAATTCGGCCTTGGCGGCTGGGTCATCTTGGTTGGGTTCGCGCTCGGCATGGTGGCTGCCATCGGCAGCCTGCGCAGTTCATTAAAGACAATTGAGCGGCAGGGCAGGGCCCCGAAAAAAAAGCAGGAGCCGCCGCCTATCTCGTTCAATCAACACTAATTGTTATGGAAGGAGCCTGTATCCATGCAAAAGCATCAGGACATTCTGCAGCAGGTTGGGCGCATGGCTTTGGCAACCGCCGGTTGTTCCGCCATTATGCTGGCCATCTATGCAGTGGTTGGGCGGTTTACCACAGCGGTATTGCTGGGTGGCCTGCTGGGCACTGTGATTGCTGTAGGCAACTTTCTGGCATTAAGCATTACCGTTTCTAACGCGTTGGACCGTGCCGCGGCAGGGGATAATTCCGTAAAAGCGTGCATGAGCATTCAAAGTTCCAGCGTTGTGCGCACGGCAATTCTGGCAGTCATTTATGTTCTGCTGTTCCATGCCAAAGTTTGTGATCCGCTGGCAGCATTGTTGCCACTGCTGTTTGCACAGGCTGCCATTAAGCTGATTGAATTCTTCCGCAAAGATTCCAAAGGCGGTGATGCAGTGCCATGAACGGGCCTAAGATTTATTTCACGATCCCTTTGTTTGGTGGAATACCCATCACGCAGACAACGGTTTCTTCGTTTGCGGTTATGTTGCTGCTTTGTATTGCCGGTATTGTGCTGGGCAGCAACCTGCAAAAGCGTCCCAGCCGCCGCCAGGTACTGGTAGAAAAAGGTGTTACTATGTTGTACGGCATGGTAGAAGACACCATGGGCAAGCATAATTCCTATTGGACACCTTATATCGGGGCATTGTTCCTGTCTTCCATTTTCGGTTCCTACATCGGAATGACCGGTATTTTCCGCTCTTCCACAGCGGATCTTTCCACCACCGTTACCTGGGCCTTAATGACAAGCGTGATCTGCTGGGCTTGCTCCATTAAAGCAAACGGTGTGCTCGGTTGGCTGAAAGGCTTTACTGAACCGGTTGTCGTTATGACGCCGATGAACCTTGTTTCCGAAATCGCGCAGCCCATCTCAATGGCATTCCGTCACTTTGGCAACATTGCGGGCGGCAACGTTCTGACCAGCCTGGTTTATTCCGCTCTGGCAACGGCTTCCGCCGCTCTTTTGGGCCTGGTTGGCAAAAGCATTGCGGTCGGAATCTTGATTCTTTTGGGTGGTGTGGCGCTGCTGGTTTTGGGTGTGCGCAAGAAAAAGTTGGCTTACAAAATTTTTGGTGCGGTGTTTGCCACAACCGGAATTTTGTCCCTGCTGGGCTTGGCAGGGGTGCCGTATCTGGAAGTCGGCATTCCCGGCATCATGAGCCTTTATTTCGATGTATTTTCTGGTGGGGTGCAGGCCCTGGTGTTCAGCCTGTTGACGATGGTTTATGTCAGCAATGCCTGCCCGCCGCCTGAAGAAGGTTAACGTAAAATTTTATTTATTTAGGAGGATACCTCGTATGGAAACAGCAATCGTAAAAGCCGCCTGTGCAATCGGTGCAGGTATCGCAATGGGGTTTGGCGCTATCGGCCCTGCAGTTGGCGAAGGTAATGCCGTTGGCAAAGCGCTGGAAGGCATGGCCCGCCAGCCGGAAATGGCAAACCTGTTGCGTACCAACATGATCCTTGGCTGCGCCATTACCGAATCCACCGGCATTTATTCGCTGGTTATCGCCCTGTTGTTACTGTTCGTCTTCTGATGGATACGATAGCCGAAAAGGAAAGGAGGAATGGCTCGTGACGGGCTTTGAAAGCTTTGTTGGCATCGACCCGTGGACAGCGCTGTTCACTTTCTGCAATATGATGATCACCTTTGCGGTGCTCAAAAAGTTCCTGTTCAAACCGGTCAAAAAGATGATCGACGACCGCCAGGCGGAAATTGATACCATGTACGCCGATGCGGATGCAGCCAAACAGAAGGCTGCCGAGTTGGAACAGGAATACCAGCAGCACCTGCAAAGCATCCGGGATGAACGCGATACGCTTTTGCGTGAGGCAACCGCCCGCGCCCAGAAGCGCGAAGAAGAAATTGTTGGCGAGGCCCGTGCCGAAGCAGCCGCCCTGCGCGCTGTTGCTGAAGCTGATATTGCACAGGAACGCAAGAAAGCAGTCAACGACCTAAAAAATGAAATTGGCGGCATTGCTGTTGATATTGCAGGCAAGGTAGTTGAGCGCGAAATCAACGAGACGGACCACAAGGCCCTGATCGATGAATTTATCCGGAATGTGGGGGATGCCTCATGACCGAAACCGGAAAGCGTTATGGCACAAGTTTGTATGAACTGGCTGCGGAAGAGGGCCTGACCGAACGGATTCTGGCGGAGCTGGATGTTGCTGTCAACGCAATGCAGGAGCCCGGCTATCTGCGCTTGTTGATGACGCCCAGTGTCCCCAAAAAAGAGCGCTGTGTGTTGCTGGATCAGGCGTTTGCGCAGGCGCATCCGTATCTTGTCAACTTCTTAAAGATTTTGTGCGAAGCAGGCATTCTGCCAGAACTGCCTGCCTGCGCAAGAGCTTACCGTGACCGATACAACCAGGACCATAACATTTTGGAAGTTACGGCAGTATCTGCTGTTGCACTGGACGAAAGTGCCCGCAGCAGACTGCAGGAAAAATTGCAGCGTGTAACCGGCAAAACCATTACCCTGACGGAAAAAGTGGACCCCAGTGTTCTGGGCGGTCTGCGGCTGGATCTTGGCGGAACCCGCCTGGACGGCACTGTGCAGGGCCGGCTGGAACGTCTGCGCAATGAAATCAGCGGTGTGGTGATTTGATTTGCACCTGCCGCCGGATTCCACCTTCATTTTATAGATTGTGTGGTGAACCAAACAGTGCAACTGGAACCTGAACAGATTTCCCGCATTATTCGTTCCCAGATCAAATACTACCAGAATGCCATTGAGCAGACGGAGACCGGTACTGTTACGATGGTAGGCGATGGCATTGCCCGCGCCGCCGGCCTTGATAACTGTATGGCCGGTGAGCTGGTGCAGTTTGATAGCGGAACCTATGGTATGGCGCAGAATCTGGAAGAAAACAGCGTATCAATCGTTTTGCTTGGCGATGACAGCGGCATCAAAGAAGGCGGTACCATCCGCCGCACCGGCAAAGTTGTGTCGGTTCCGGTCGGTGATGCTCTGATTGGCCGCGTTGTCAACGCCCTGGGCCAGCCTATTGATGACAAAGGCCCGATTGATGCTGCCGACTATCGCGCCATTGAATCCCCGGCACCCGGCATCCTGGACCGTCAGCCCGTCAAGCAGCCTTTGCAGACCGGCATCAAGGCCATTGACTCAATGATTCCCATTGGCCGCGGCCAGCGTGAGCTGATTATCGGCGACCGCCAGACCGGTAAGACCGTGATTGCTACGGATACGATCATCAACCAAAAAGGCAAAGATGTCCTTTGCATCTATGTTGCTATTGGCCAAAAGCGTTCTACTGTGGCCTCTCTGGTTGAAAACCTCGAGAAAAACGGAGCCATGGCTTACACCACTGTAGTGTGCGCCACAGCTTCGGAGCTTTCGCCCCTGCAGTATATTGCGCCTTATGCCGGCTGCGCCATGGGCGAATACTTTATGTATCAGGGTAAGCATGTGCTTATTATCTATGATGACCTTTCCAAACATGCGGTTGCCTACCGTGCTCTGTCGCTGCTGATTCGTCGTCCGCCGGGACGCGAAGCATACCCCGGCGATGTTTTCTACCTGCACAGCCGTTTGTTGGAACGTGCCGCCAAATTGAGCGATGCAAAGGGCGGCGGCTCGCTGACAGCTCTGCCCATTATTGAAACGCAGGCTGGTGACGTTTCCGCTTATATTCCAACCAACGTCATCTCCATTACCGACGGCCAGATCTTCCTGGAAACCGAGCTGTTCCATTCCGGCATCCGCCCGGCTGTCAACCCCGGCATTTCTGTTTCCCGTGTCGGCGGCAATGCGCAGATCAAGGCGATGAAAAAGGTTGCCGGTACCTTAAAACTGGTTTACTCCCAGTACCGCGAGCTGCAGGGCTTTGCCCAGTTTGGCTCCGACCTGGATGCCGACACCAAATCTCGTCTGGCACAGGGCGAGCGCATTGTGGAAATCCTGAAGCAGGACCGCAACAGCCCAATCCCGGTAGAAAAGCAGGTTGCCATTTTGTATGCAACAGTCCACGGCTACCTGAAAGACATTGCCGTAAAGGATATCGCCGCGTACGAAAGCGCGCTGTATCAGTACCTTGATGAAAATGTAACCGCTGGCGGTGTGATGGAAGCCATCCGCACCACAGGCGATATGAAGCAGGATACCGAACAGCAGATGAAAGATGTGCTTGCCGCATTCACGGCAGACTTTATCAAAAATGCCGGATAATTACAAAATACGCCAAAGGGGGTGCTGCCGGTGGCTGGTTCCATGAAAGAAATCAAGCTGCGCATCAAAAGCGTGGAAAGCACCATGCAGATTACCAAAGCCATGGAGCTGGTAGCGTCCAGCAAGCTGCGGCGCGCCAAGGAACGGGTGGAAAACAGCCGTCCCTATTTCGAAACGCTTTATGCCACGCTGTTTGATATTGCGGCTGCGGATTCTGAGTTCAATAGCCCATATCTGGCCAAATGCGAGAAAAAGTGCTGCCTGTACATTGTAATTGCAGGTGATCGCGGCCTTGCGGGCGGCTATAACAGCAATATCTTAAAAGCCGTGGAGGCGGATGCTGAAGGGCGGGAATATTGTGTGCTGCCCATCGGCAAAAAGGCAGTGGAATACTTTGAGCGCCACAAGATCCGGATTCTGACGGATTCTTTTGCCATCGCAGGGGATATTTCGGTCAGCGACTGCTTTGAAATTTCCCGCCTTGTGTGCCAGAAGTTTCTGGAAGGCGCTTTTGACGAAATTCGCATTGCCTTTACCCAGTTTATTTCCATGCTGACCCAAACTGCAATCATTCTGCCGGTTCTCCCGTTTGATGCCGAACCGCCGGAGCCGGGCCACGAGCATCAAAGTCTGATGCTCTATGAGCCAGACAGCGCCGCCGTGTTTGATGCCATTATCCCGGAATACTTGGCCGGGGTTGTGTATGGCGCTTTGTGTGAAAGTGTTGCCAGTGAACAGGGTGCACGCCGCACCGCCATGGACTCTGCCACCAAGAACGCTGGCGAAATGATCGAGCATTTGAACCTTTATTATAACCGCGCCCGTCAGGCAGCAATCACGCAGGAAATCACCGAAATAGTGGCCGGTGCAGATGCTGAAAGCTAGGGCGCACCAGAAAAGCCGAAATTTTATCCGATTTCTTTGCCTTCAGGTATGCCTTTGGGCAATATCTGATGCAACAGTGCTGAGAGTTTTTTCAGACACACCCGGAAACAAGCCCGACAGCACGCTAAAAATTCACTCAAAGGAGTGTGTGCAATGCCAGAAAAACACATCGGTAAGGTCGTGCAGGTCATGGGACCTGTTTTGGATATCCGCTTTGCCGACGGCGAGCTGCCGGAACTGCTGAATGCGATTGAACTGCAGAACAACGGCAAACCGCTGATTGTAGAAGTTGCCCAGCATATTGGCGATAACGTGGTGCGCTGCATTGCTATGGCCGCCACCGATGGCCTTGTGCGCGGTGCCGAAGCCGTGGATACCGGCGGGCCGATTAAGGTTCCCGTTGGCGATGCGTGCCTTGGCCGTGTGTTCAACCTGCTGGGTGAACCGGTTGATGAACAGCCTGCCCCCACCGGGGTAGAGCATTGGCCCATCCACCGCCCGGCCCCTGCTTTCGATGAACAGGAATCTTCGACTGAACTGCTGGAAACCGGCATCAAGGTCGTTGACCTGATCTGCCCCTATGCAAAGGGCGGCAAAATCGGTCTGTTCGGTGGTGCCGGTGTCGGCAAAACCGTGCTGATTCAGGAACTGATTTATAACATCGCTACCGCCCATAACGGCTATTCTGTTTTTACCGGCGTTGGCGAACGCACCCGTGAGGGCAACGATCTTTACGGCGAAATGGCCGAAAGCGGCGTTTTGAGCAAGACTGCGCTGGTCTATGGCCAGATGAATGAACCGCCGGGAGCCCGTATGCGCGTGGCGCTGTCCGGTCTGACCATGGCGGAGTACTTCCGCGATGTCAAGCATCAGGATGTTCTGCTGTTCATTGATAACATCTTCCGCTTTACCCAGGCCGGCTCCGAAGTTTCGGCACTGCTGGGTCGTATGCCCTCTGCCGTTGGCTATCAGCCCACGCTGGCAACGGAAATGGGTGCACTGCAGGAACGTATTACTTCCACCCGCAAGGGTTCTATCACTTCTGTTCAGGCTGTTTATGTACCTGCGGACGACTTGACCGACCCGGCTCCCGCCACGACCTTCACCCATTTGGATGCTACCACGGTTCTGAGCCGTGATATTGCTTCTCAGGGTATTTATCCGGCTGTCGACCCGCTGGATTCTACTTCCCGCATTCTGGCCCCGGAAGTTGTCGGGCAGGAGCATTACCAGATTGCCCGCGCCGTGCAGCAGGTTTTACAGCGCTATAAGGAACTGCAGGATATCATTGCCATCATGGGCATGGATGAACTTTCGGAGGACGATAAGATCACCGTCAACCGCGCCCGTAAGGTACAGCGTTTCCTTTCACAGTCGTTCCATGTTGCGGAGCAGTTTACCGGTATGCCCGGCCAGTATGTGCCGTTGAAAGAAACCCTGCGCGGCTTCAAGATGATTTTGAACGGCGAATGTGATTCCATCCCCGAAAGCTGCTTCCTGTTTGCCGGTACGATTGATGACGTTCTGGCTAAGGCCAAGCAACAGTAAGGAGGCAGGACCATGTCCAGTTTCCCACTTAAAATCATGACGCCGGACGGCACTGCTTTTGATGGGCAGGTACAGTCGGTGTCCTGCCGGACCATCACCGGGCAGGTTCAGTTGATGGCCCGTCACATCGATTATTGCACTGCCCTTGGCATGGGGGAGGCCCACATCACATTGGAGGATGGCACCCAGCGCAGCGCCGCCTGCATGGGCGGTATGTTGAGCATGTTTGGCGGCGAATGCCGCCTGCTGGCCACCACCTTTGAATGGGCCGATTCCATTGACAAAGAACGTGCTGAGCGCAGCAAAGCCCGCGCCGAGGAATTGCTGGCCCAGAAAAACCTGGATGCCCGTGAGCTGGAACTTGCCCAGGCCCGCTTGAAACGTGCTTTGGTGCGCAGCAATGTTGCTGCGCGTGCTCAGTTTTGATTGATCCGCTCCCGGCCGAATAAATCACAAATAAAAAGTTCCTGAAATCGCAGCAGGTTGCTGTATGGTTTCAGGAACTTTTTATTGTAAGCTTTAGCATTTACAGCAATGAGCGAAGCAAACTGTGATTAAAAGTCGGATTTGGTGTAGCATGCAGCAAATGTAGTTTTGCCCACTTGTGGGCAGCGGTACGAGTGATGCAAGTGAAGGATTTTTCGGTGCATCTTGAGATACGCGCCGGTATAAAGCCCTTCTAGGGCTTACTCAAGCCTCCGGCTTAGCCGGAAATTATGACTTTTGGGATAGTCCCAAACCCTTTTGAACTTAATCGTTCCCTTTGCCCGACATGCGGAAATACAGCCCAATAGCCAACAGCAGAAACAAGGTATCCGCCACAGGCTGTGCCCAGATCAGTCCTGTTTCGTGAAAGATTGCCCCAAGGATGAACATAGACGGAATGTAGATCAGCCCCTGACGGGAGATATTGACAATCAGGGATTCCGTCGCCGCGCCGCGGGCTTGTAGCGCATTGGTCAGCACATACCCTTGAAGATTTGTACGGTCTGACTGTTAGTAAATCAGACGGAGAAATCTGTCTGAAAGTCGATACTTCCAAAGGCAAAGACCGCTCACGAACTCCGGAAAATGCTGTATGCCTGGAAAGAGCAGGCTGACAAGCTATCTTCCGAGGAAATCAGTAAAGACAAATACGATGAGTGGCGTTACCATTACCCGGAGTTTGATACTACGCAAATCTGGGTGAAAGTACCATCGCAGGCACTTAGCGACGCGCTGGTCTAATGTTCCAAGACCAGCTCAAACCAGATAAATAGAGACGACAAAAAGCCCTTAGCTATGAGTTTTTACCCACAGCTAAGGGCTTTCTAAATAAATAATATGGATTTATTTGTTGCACAACCACCTGTCAATCATTCTCTAACCCCAAAACCATTGGCTTACAAGAATAATAGCTCTCATGCAACCGTTATCAAATTGTTATCAAAAGACTTCTTGAAGTACCTCAAACCCGCATAAACACTGGATTTTTAAAGCATTTCAAATTATTCAAACTCGATCGTTGCTGGCGGCTTGGTGGTATAGTCGAACAGAACACGGTTGATATGCTTTACTTCGTTTACGATGCGGTTTGCTGCGGTGGTAATGGTTTCGGTGGGCAGCAGGGTAACTTCCGCGGTCATAAAGTCGGTCGTGGTCACAGCGCGCAGGGCGATGGCGTAATCATAGGTGCGCTCATCACCCATAACACCAACGCTGCGCATGTTGGTCAGCGCGGCAAAATACTGGCTGGGGCGCTGAGCGGCGGGCAGCTTATCCACTTCCTCGCGCCAGATTGCATCAGCATCCTGTACAATGGCAACCTTTTCCTGGGTGATATCGCCGATAATGCGGATCGCAAGGCCGGGGCCGGGGAACGGCTGGCGGGCGACCAGATATTCAGGCAAGCCCAGTTCACGGCCAGCCTGGCGGACTTCATCCTTGAACAGGTCGCGCAGCGGCTCCACAATTTCCTTAAAGTCTACATAATCCGGCAAGCCGCCAACATTGTGGTGGCTCTTGATGGTAGCAGATTCACCGCCCAGGCCGCTTTCCACAACGTCCGGGTAGATGGTGCCCTGTGCCAAAAAGTCTACAGCACCGATCTTCTTGGCCTCGTCCTCAAACACACGGATGAACTCTTCGCCAATGATTTTACGCTTGCGCTCCGGCTCGGTAACACCGGCCAGCTTGCTGTAAAAACGTTCGCGGGCGTCCACGCAGACAAAGTTGATGTCGAACTGGCCGCCCTCGCCGAACACTTCGCAAACCTGCTCACGTTCGTTCTTGCGCAGCAGGCCGTGGTCAACAAACACGCAGGTTAACTGCTTACCAATGGCCTTTGCCAGCATGGCAGCACATACGCTGGAATCCACACCACCGGAAAGAGCGCACAGCACCTTGCCATTGCCGATCTTCTCGCGCAGGGCGTTCACGCTATGCTCCACAAAGGAGTCCATCTTCCAGGTACCGGCACAGCCGCAAACTTTGTAAACAAAGTTATGCAGAATCTTAGTACCGTTTTCGGTATGCAGCACTTCCGGGTGGAACTGCACACAGTACAGGCCGCGGGCGGCATCCTGTGCAGCGGCAACCGGGCAGTTGGGGGTGTGGGCAATAATATCAAAGCCGGGGGCAGCCTGCTCGATATAGTCATTATGGCTCATCCAGCAAACATTCTGGTTCGGCAGGCCGTCAAACAGCGGGCTGGTGGTATCCAGATCCACAACCGTCTTGCCATATTCGCGTTCCGGAGCCTTGCAAACCTTACCGCCCAGCATATGCATCATCAGCTGGCTGCCATAGCAGATGCCCAGTACCGGAACACCCCAAGTATATATTTCGGGATCGATGGTAGGGGAATCCGGCAGGTAAGCGCTGTTGGGACCACCGGTAAAGATAATGCCCTTCGGATTTTTGGCCTTGATTTTGGCCAGGTCAGTACGGTAAGAATAAATTTCGCAATAAACGTTGCATTCACGGACACGGCGGGCGATCAGCTGGTTATACTGGCCACCAAAGTCCAACACAATGACAGTTTCCTGCTGCATGTAGTAGCTCCTTCCCAAACATCTAAATTTGCATATATAACAGCATATACAGATATTATACCATAGCTCCCGGCAAATAGGTAGGGGGCTTGAGAAAAAAGTCGAGATTCTTCGATTCTGATTTGTCGCACAACCGGAATCTGTTTGCTTATTCTACATAGAATCAGATTGTCGGTCGGCGCCCCAAAGCCATAAAAAATGCCGCGCATCGGGCAAGGAACCGGGGCCGGTTCCTCCTTCCAATGTACAGCATGGTATTTTTGCTATTGTTTTATCTTTTCCGTTATTCGCCGCTGCGCCAGGTCCACAAAAGATATTTTACATTTGTTTTCAGGTAGCGGTGGAACAGGCGCTTCGGGTCCTGCATCAATCGGTAAAGCCATTCCAGGTTGTGCTTCTGCATCCACATGGGCGCACGCTTAATGTTGCCCGCCTCATAGTCAAACGCCGCACCAACGCCGATCATCAAGGCTTGTACGCGCTCCTCATGGGCGGCCATCCAGCGTTCCTGTTTGGGGGCACCAAGGCCAACCCACACAAAGTCCGGCTTTGTTGCGTTGATTTCCGCTACCGCCTGAGCGTCCTCCTGCGGGGTCATCTCGCGGAACGGTGGCGACATCATACCGGAAATCACAACACCAGGGTAGCGCTCTTCCACCTTTTTGCGCAGCAACTGCAACGTTTCCGGGGTAGAGCCATAAAAATAGTGCCGCCAGCCTTTTTCTGCGCTGACCGCCAAAACCTGCTTCATCAAATCCGGCCCCGTAACGCGCTGCGCAGCAGCATACCCCTGCCTGCGGCTGAACTGCGAAAGGGGACCGCCGTCCGGCAGCGCCATGACCGCATGGTTCTGAATATAGCGGTACTCGGCATCCTCGTGCGCCGTTACGGTGGTATGTACATTGGCCACGCAGATATATTTCCCACGCCATTGTTCCAGCTGGCTTTCCAGCAGCGTCATGGTTTTGTCCATGTCCGTTACCACAATGTTCACACCCATAATATCGCAGTTTTCCTGCATTTTCAGGTCGATCACATACAACCCGTTTACGGTATTATCCATTGTGCGGGAAGAGAGAAAGTCCGAATAGACCGGAATTACACTAACCTTAATGCCGTAATTTTCTGCAATCGCGGTGATCTGCAGCAACTCGCTGCGGTTCTGGGTTTCCTCCGCAATCACAATATGGGTAATCCGGGTACTTTCCAGAATCTTATGCAGATCGGCTACTGTGCCAAGGTAATTCGGCAGTTCCACTACCGGGTTCTGCGCTGCATAGCCGGCATACTCTGCCGATACATCCTTGCCCTTTACAACATCATTATAATAGCGTAATGCCAGGTTTCCATTGCCGACCAGCAAAACGCGGGCTATAATATGGCGCCGCTTTGCATACCAAAGGCTAATCCGGTGCAGCAATAACCGCTTGACCGTAATGACCACGCTGGACAGCAGGTAATAGTAAACAAGCAGCAGGCGGGAAAACTGCGAAAGTTGGAATACATACAAAATGGTTGCTGCCAGCGCAAAGCCGCCCAGGTTTCCCAAAAGGGCTTTTGCCAGTTCTCTCACTAAGCCGCGCCGCTTAAAAGTGCGGTATTCACCCTGTGCAATATAAATCAGAATGATTGCCGCTGCGTATACAAGTGCCAGCGGGCGGAAGCGGGCAACATCGACCCACCAGAACGCTTCACCCCAGGGGCTGTGCATACGTAGCAGGCTGGAAACCTCATACGCTCCCAACAGCAGGAAAAAGTCCAGAAAAGCATCCAGAATATGCAGTATTTTTGATGTAGAATGGTTCATGATACAATTAAAAGCCGCAAGAGTATGAAGAAAGACCGTTCCCTTTGCGGCATGTGAAACGGGCTTTCTGCCACGCATGATGGCCCCGGAATATAGTAGAGCAGCAAACCGTAACTTGCAAGCCTATTATACCCAGCGCCCAAAGCGGAATTTTGGCTCAATTGGTTCTTTGATGGAAATTTCTTTGTTCAGGTAGACATCAATGGCATTTTTCTGTAAAAGTTTTGCCGTTGAACTGCTTATCTGTGCCATCCCGTCTTTCAGGTTTGGCGGGCGGGTTGTAACAGAATGGCAGTCAGAACACATCAGATGAACTAAGTTCCAATCCAGCAGTTTGTGCAGCCATTTGGCCGTATGTCCACTGCGCACCAAACCCGAAGCATTGATCTGCGCCAATGCGCCGGAGCTGACCCAGCGGTACAGCAGGGTAGGATCCTCGGTAACATAGGGGTAGCGCTCCACATGGGCCAAAATGGGAGTATACCCACGGTTTTGCACCGCAAACAGGGTATCCTCAATTCCACCGGGATGGATGCTGGTCGGGAATTCAATCAAGATATACCGCGACCCTGCAAATGCCAATTTGGAAAGATCCAGGCTGGCCAAAGCTGTGGTAAAATAGACCTCTGCACCCAATTTGACGGCAAGAGGAAGTTTGCGTTCTGCCAGCTGCGCCACAACGCTGCGATAAGCCATTTTGCGCTGCTGAACAAAAGCATCCAGCGTAATGCGCTCATAATGGAAATGCGGTGTGAACACAATGCCAACAACCCCGTCTTCCATTTCTTTCTGGATCAAGGACATGGAAACATCCAGGTTTTTGGCACCGTCATCAATGCCAGGCAAAATATGACAATGGAGATCAACCAGTTGCGAACTCATTATGCCTTACTCCGGCTCTTCTTTCCAGCTGCGTCGTCATTGCTGTACCCGTAAGAATAAGAATAGTAGTAGCCATCTTTCTTACCGGCTTTTTTAACATTGTATCCGTTCATTACTACGCCAAGGATGCGGGCATTCACAGCTTCCAGGTTTTTCTTGCTCAGCTGGGCACCTTCAATGGTGGTAACACCCGGGCGTACAACCAGCAATGCCCCATCCGCATACTTGCACAATACTGCAGCATCGGTAACAACAGAAACCGGCGGCGTATCCACAATAATATAATCGTATACCTGCTTCAGGGCCTCAAAGGTATTTTCCATCGCCTTCGTTGCCAACAATTCCGATGGGTTCGGGGGGATAGTGCCAACAGGTAGCACCACAATGCCCAGGTCTTTGAAGTTGACCAGTGCATTGGCCAGTTGGGTACGGTCCTTGCCCGTAATGGTGTTGGTAATGCCGATATGATCACGCGGAATATGCAGGTAGCGGGAGATGGTAGACTTACGCATATCGCAGTCAACCAGCACCACACGCTTGCCACTGTCTGCCAGGGTAATCGCAAGGTTTACTGCGACGTTGCTCTTCCCTTCACCGGGGACAGAGGAGGTAATCAGGATAGTCTTGCAATCGCTGGTTGCGGCAAGGAACTCCAGGTTGGTTCGCAGAGACTTGTAAGCTTCTGTAAACTGGAACGGTGCATCTGAGCCAACCATAAACAGCTTATGATGTTCACGCTTTTTACTCATTCCTTTTTACCTCCCTGATCATACTGCGGGATCACGCCCAGAACAGTCATATCCAGATACTTGGTAACATCTTCCTCCGTGTTGATCTTATTGTCCAGCAAAACCTGCAGCACAATAATACCAATCACCAGAACAAAACCAACTGCTGCGGCCAACATCGTGTTCTTCTTAATGTTGGGGGAAACCGGCTCCGTTGCCAAAGAAGCATTGGAGATCACTTTGACGGAACCCGCTTCAACAGCCTCTTTGATCACATCCGGAGCCACTGTAATGATCTGTTCACACACCTGCCGTGCCCATTCCGGGCTGTCGCTCTGCACAGTGATCTTCATAACCTGGGTATCGTCCACAGCTGCTACGGTAACGCGCTTGTTCAGCTTAGCATAAGTCAGGTTCAGGCCCAGGTTATCAATAACCTGCTGCAGAACCGTATCACTCTTGATAATAATGCTGTAAGTAGAAACCAGCTTGGTTGCAGAATTGATCTGGTCACTGGTAACATTGGCGTTGACATCCTGCCGGGTATTGACAATCATCAGGGCAGAAGAATCATACTTTGGGTTCATCAAAAACTTAGACGCCGTAAAGCCAACCAGCGCAGCAACCAAAGTTACAAAAATCAGTTCAAGAAGATGCTGGCGAACCGCACTTAAAATTTCTGTTAGGTCAATTACTTCATTTTCTTCGTTATCCACAAAAGGCACCTCTCTAATCTCTTAATTCCTGTTTTCCAGTCAAAGATGGTTGGCCAGGTCTGCCGCTTCGGTCGGCTTTTTGACGCAAAGCACCACTCTTACAATTGGGGCCCGCAGCTGCCCCACATGCAAAATCTTAGCACGCATGTTTATGTAAAGTAGTTGTGCTTTACGGCAATTTGGCCACAGATAGCTAACATGATTTTAGCACAAATTCAGGTGTGTTTCAACCGTACATCGAAATGTCTTGATTTTTGGCAAAATACACAATTTTGTTTGCATCCCTTCCGCAAGTGATAACAATTTCTCAAAACATTTTTTACCATTGATGTATAAATTGCTCTTATTTTTCCCGTTGTTTGCTCCTGTGCAAACATATGTTATGCAAAGTCTGCTCTGTCCGCATTCCCGTTTCCCGGTAAAATTCATCCAATTCTCCCTGCTTTTTTGATCACACGCACTTCCTCGGGCACTGCGCAAAAACCTGGCGATTTTTTCAGTTTGCCTGCGGGTACGGCTGTCCGCTTTTCTTCCAGCGGGCGTACCTGCCTGCCCAGTATATGCTGTACGCAGTCAAGCTGCAAGGCATTTACACCGCGTATTCCTACCTCAGCGTCCGCGCCACTGTGGACTTGCCGCTGCCAGAAAATTCGATCCATGCAATTTTATTCCAGCTTCGCCTCCTTGCCCAGCGCCTTCTTTTTGCACTCACTTCAAAACCGCAAAAGGACATTTATTATATCAGCTACAAGGGGAAGTTGTCAAAAAAATTGCCAAAGAGATACAAATAGGCTATAATATAAAATAAAAAATTGTGTATTGAACGGTTTTTACCCCATTTGCACCCGGAAGGAGGTGGCAAGCACGGATACTTTACAGACAAATAGTACAACACAAACTGCTGAGATGCTCAAATTAGAGGGCGTTGTTGAGCATGTGATATACGAAAACCCGGATACCGGTTATGCCGTGTTTGAAGTGGATGCCGGTGGCACCGATATTGTGGTGGCAGGCAACGTGGGCAGCGTGGATAACGGTATGTCCATTACGGCGTATGGCTATATGGTCAACCACCCCAGCTATGGCGAACAGTTCCGTGCCGAAACCTGTGAGGCCAGCCTGCCGCAGGATACCGCGGCTTTGCTGAGCTACCTTTCCAGTGGGGTATTGCCCTATATCGGGCCTTCCACAGCAAAAAAGATTGTGGCAAAATTTGGGGCGCATACATTGAACGTCATCTCCGAAACGCCGGACAAACTCTGTGAGCTAAAAGGTATCACCCCGCAAAAGGCCGCCGCCATCTCCAACGAGTTCCGACGTATGTACGGTGTGCGGGAAGTGGTTGCCTGGATGGCCAAGTTTGGGCTTTCCGCCCAGATGGCTGTTACAGCCTACCGCGCGTTTGGCCCCGCCACGGTAGAAGCACTGAAAAAGAACCCCTACATGCTGTGCGGGGAGCCGCTGAACCTGAAATTCAGCCAGGTCGATGGTATCGCCGCCCAGCTGCAGGTAGGACAGGGCAGCGACCTGCGCATTGCCGCCGGGCTTTTGTACGCTTTGCGCCACAACGCCAACA
This sequence comes from Subdoligranulum sp. APC924/74, assembly GCF_003324125.1. Taxonomy (NCBI): domain Bacteria; kingdom Bacillati; phylum Bacillota; class Clostridia; order Eubacteriales; family Oscillospiraceae; genus Subdoligranulum; species Subdoligranulum sp. APC924/74. The sequence goes on from NZ_PSQF01000015.1 coordinate 35,022, forward strand.
ACGGCCACACCTGCCTGCCCGCAGATAAGCTGATCGAAAGCACTGCGCGCTTTATTCGGGTGGAGCCGGATGCCGTAAAGGCCGGGCTGCAAAGCCTGTTGGAGCATGACGAAATGCGCGCCTGCACCTTTGACGGAACGAAATATATTTACCTGCCAGATCTGCTCAGCGCAGAGCAGGATATTGCTGCGCGGCTGGGGGAGCTTGCCACATTCCCGACAGAAAGCCCCAAAACGCTGGAAAGCGATATCCGCGTTTTGGAATTGACCCAAGGTTTTGAATATGCCCCTTTGCAGCGAGAAGCAATCCGCTTAGCACTCTCTTCCCGCGTAATGGTTTTGACCGGCGGTCCCGGTACCGGCAAAACCACAACGGTCAAAGCGATTCTGAATTTGTATGAAGGTATTTATGACCGGGTTGCCCTGTGTGCCCCCACTGGCCGCGCCGCCAAGCGGCTGACCGAGCTGACCGGCCACAGCGCTTCCACCATCCACCGATTGCTGGAAGTGGACTATTCTACCGGCAGCGTGCGTTTTATTCATAATGAAAAGAATCTTCTCCCGTTTGACGTTATCATTCTGGATGAGATGAGTATGGTAGATGCCAAGCTGTTCCAGGCATTGTTGGCCGCCGCGCGTTACCACTGCCGCATTATTATGGTAGGTGATGCCGACCAGCTGCCCAGCGTTGGCCCCGGCAGTGTGCTGGGGGAGATCTTGCAGGCAGACGTTCTGCCCACCGTACGGCTGAATGAGATCTTCCGCCAGGCGCAGAAAAGCATGATTGTACAGAACGCCCACCGCATTGTGGAAGGGCAGATGCCCATAAAAGGCGGGCGGAATGATGACTTTTTCATGATCGAATCCACCGGTCTTGCCTGCCAGAGGCTGATCTGCGACCTGGTCAGTACCCGGCTGCCCAAAAGTTATGGCTATGACCCCGTGCGGGACATCCAGGTGCTTTGCCCCACCAAGGTTGGCCCCACCGGGAGCGTAGAACTGAACCGCCGCCTGCAGGCCATTTTGAACCCGCCTGCACCGGATAAGCCGCAGATCATTTGGGAGCAAAGCGGTCGTGTGCTGCGCTGTGGCGACAAGGTAATGCAGATCAAAAACGATTATGACATTCCCTATGAGCGGGACGGTGCCGAAGCCGGTGTGGGTGCCTATAACGGGGATATGGGTATTATTACTGCCGTTGACCCCGAAAGCCGTGCTGTGACGGTACAGATGGATGACCGAAAGTATATTTACGGTGCTGACCAGCTTGCCGAGCTGGAACCCGCTTACGCTGTAACAGTGCACAAAAGCCAGGGTTCTGAATTTCCGGCCGTCATTATGCCTGTGGCAGATGTACCCGCGCGCCTTTGTTACCGCAACTTGTTGTACACCGGGGTTACCCGCGCACGCCGCCTGTGCATTCTGGCGGGAACCCGGCGCACCGAGCAGGCCATGGTGGATAATGTGCGCCAGAACATGCGTTACAGCGGGCTGCGCTACCTGCTGCGCGAGGCAGTCACTCCGGCTGAAAAACGCAGATGAAACAGAGAAAACGCAGATCTCTGGATTGGCTGGACCGTGGGCGAACGGCTCTGGAACCGCTGCTGGCCCTTGCCTATCCGCGGCACTGCCCGCTGTGCGGCACGGTACTTGAGCAAAGCGCCTGGAAAGCCGCCGTGTGCCGTTCCTGTATACCGGAAGCCGAGCGTCTGCGGCATCTTCCACCGCGTCTGCCTGTAACGGAGCACGCCTTTTACGCTGTCAACACCTGCGCAGCTGCCTTTTACTATGCAGACAGTGTGCGCCATGCTATCCTGCTTTGCAAGGAGAACGGCAACCCCTGGTATGCGCGAGAACTGGCGGATTTGATGGCTGTGCTGATTTTTGGCGCACAGCCCGCCCGTGCCCCAGGGTACCGCCCGGTATACGAGAATCTATCCGGCATTTCGCTGTACAGCGCCATTGTTCCGGTGCCGCCGCGCGTAAAGAAGAACCGCGCGGAAAATATGCCCCTTTTGCTAGCGCAGCGCCTTGGGCGCATCCTGCACATTCCGGTCATCCAGCCGCTGTGCCTGACCCGGCAGGTTTTACCGCAAAAATCGCTGGACCAGCAAAAGCGCTTTGCCAATGTCAAGGATGCTTACGCCTGCCGTACTGGGGTTGACCTTTCCGGAATGCGGCTGCTGTTGCTGGATGATGTGATCACCACTGGTGCCACCATCTCTGCCTGCGCCAAAGCGCTATTGGAGGGTGGCGCTGTGAGTGTGGACGGCGTGTGTGTTGCAGCGACGGAACTGATGCCCAAAAGCCACGGTGCCGCCGGAACACCAAAAGAAAGCAAATAACTTTTATCTGCCGGATGGTTGATGGCAATTCACAATAGATAACAAAGTGCTGCTTCTGGCAGCAAGGAGTACCAGATAAACATGAAGCAATATGATATCGGCCTTGATCTTGGCACAACTTCCATTATCATTGCCACACAGGAACAGGGAGTTGTGTTCCATCAGCCCAGCATTGGTGCTGTTGATACCCGCAGCAACACCATTCTGGCAGTGGGGGACAAAGCCCTGCGCATGGTGGGGCGTGTGCCTTCTTATATTGATATCATCCGCCCTTTGCGGGACGGTATTATTCAGGACCACCGCATGACAAACGAACTAATCGTGCGGTTTATCAATGAGGTATGCCGTTCGCGCATCATCAAGCCGCGCGTATCGGTCTGCGTTCCGGCAGCCATTACCGGCATTGAAGCTGACGCCGTGGTAGAAGCCGTTATGGCAGCCGGGGCACGGCAGGTTTTCCTTGTGGATGAGCCTGTCGCCGCCGCCCTTGGCGCAGGGCTGGATATCCGCAAACCCATGGGCTGCATGGTGATTGATATCGGCGGCGGCTCCACGGATATCGCCGTGATCAGCATGGGTGGGCGGGTGCGCGCCGCCAGCCTGCCGGTCGCCGGCAACGCTTTTGACCAGTGCATTGCCCAGTATGTTCAGGAAAAATTCAACATTGCCATCGGCCCTCTAACCGCCGAAGCGCTGAAAAAGCAGGTTGCCTGCTGCACCAAAAGCGAGTTTGAGGGCGTAATGGAGATCCGTGGTCATTCCTGGGAGACCAACCTGCCCGCCCGCCGCCTTGTCTATACGCGGGACCTGTACCTGCCCGTGCAGGAACTGGCCGCCCGCATTGCCGCCACTGCCCGCAATGTATTGGAAAGCACCCCGCCGGAACTGGCCGCTGATGTTGCCAAGAACGGCATTCTGCTGACTGGCGGCGGCTCCATGCTGCGTGGCCTGGCTGGTTATATTGCCGGGGAGCTGCATGTGGATGTTGCCATCGCACCAGACCCCATCAACTGTGTGGCACGCGGAACCGCAGCCAGCTTAACGCTGGGCCAATACCTGACAGCCGGTTTCCGCGATGCCACCCCCAGAGCGTGGCATAACCGACTGCAATCCCCAGAAGGTTTTTCCAATTAAAGCGCAGCTTTTGTGCAGGTTGTAAAAAGTATGATTTTCTGCGGATACCTCCGCCAGCCTACTTTTCTATCCGGCAAAAGTGTGCTATACTATACAGCGTTTGCCAAAATTCCCAGCCCTGCATGGTTCCGGGCTGGTTCTGCCATATAATATAAGGACAGGTTCATTATGCCCGATACCATTACCACTGAATTTCTGGCCCTGCGGGACCGCTATATCGCTTCCTGCTTTACTAAGCTGAACCCGGTGCAGCAGCAGGCTGTGTTTACCACCGAAGGCCCGCTGCTGATCCTGGCAGGTGCAGGCTCCGGCAAAACCACCGTTCTGGTCAACCGCATTGCCAATATCATCCGTTTTGGCCGCGCCTATGGCTCCAAAGAGGTCAGCCGCCCGGTTGCGCAGAGTGATCTGGAGCAGCTGCGCACCGCCATCATGTGCGGCCAGCCGGTTCCGCAGTCCCTGATGCCGCTGATGAGCGTTGCCCCGGCCCGCCCGTGGAATGTGCTGGCCATTACCTTTACTAATAAAGCCGCCGGAGAGCTGAAAGAACGCCTGAAAGCCATGCTGGGCGATACCATGGGCGGGGATGTATTTGCCTCCACTTTCCACTCTGCCTGTGTACGGATCCTGCGCCGCGATGCCGAACGCATTGGCTTCCCCAAAAGCTTTACGATTTACGATTCCGACGACCAGCAGCGTGTCATCAAGCAGATCTACAAAGAACTGATGATTGATGACAAGTTCCTGCCGGTCAAATCAGCCATCTCCCAGATCAGCGGTTACAAAGATAAACTTCTTTCCGCCAAAGATGTCGCCGCCGAAGCGCCGCGCGATACCAAGGCTGCTTTGATTTCCAAAATCTATACCGCCTATTCCAACCGGCTGCGCACGGCTGGTGCCATGGACTTTGACGATCTGATTTTCCATACCGTGCAGATGCTGAAAACCGATGCCGAAGCGCGGGAATACTACCAGCAGAAGTTCCGCTATGTCGTGGTGGACGAATACCAGGATACCAGCGTGGCCCAGTTCCACCTGGTGCGCCTGCTGGCCGGTGGTTCCAACAATGTATGCGTTGTTGGCGATGACGATCAGAGCATTTATAAGTTCCGCGGTGCTACCATTGAAAATATCCTGAACTTTGAAAAAGTTTTTGCCGGGGCCAAAACCATCCGCCTGGAGCAGAACTACCGTTCCACCTCCAACATTCTGAATGCGGCCAATAGCGTTATCAAGAACAACAACGGCCGCAAGGGCAAGACCCTGTGGACCCAGAACGGCGATGGTGACAAAGTTCACCATTATACGGCGGCTTCGGAACAGGATGAGGCCAGCCATGTGGCCGAGGTTATTGGCCAGAACCTGAAAAATGGTGCATCCTTAAAAGACCATGCCGTTTTGTACCGCATGAATGCGCAGTCCAACCCCATCGAAACTTATTTTGCCCGTGCCGGTATCCCGTACCGCATTGTGGGTGGCCAACGCTTCTTTGATCGCAAGGAAGTCAAGGATATCAACTCTTACATGGCCGTTGTGGTCAACCCGCGGGACGACGTGCGCCTGCGCCGCATCATCAATGAACCTGCACGAAAGATTGGTGCCACCACCATTGATAAGATCGGGGAACTGGCCGCCGCCAACGGCGTGCCGATGATGGAGATCATCCGGGAGGCTTCTTCTTATCCCGCACTGGGCCGTGCCGCCAGCGCGCTGAACGCGTTTTACTCCATGTACCGTGAACTGTGTGATCTTTCTGTCACCCTTCCGCTGGATGAATTTGCCGGTGAAGTGATCCGCAAGACCGGATACGAAGCCATGCTGAAAGCGCAGAAAGAAGAGGGCGAGACCCGGCTGGAAAACTTGGGCCAGTTGATTTCATCCGTAAAGACTTATGCGGAGCAGAACGGGGAAGACGCAACCCTTTCCGGTTTCTTGGAAGAAGTTGCCCTGATTGCAGACCTTGATTCCTATGATGAAGATGCTGATTCCGTTACCCTGATGACGATGCACAGCGCCAAGGGCCTTGAATTCCCGTATGTGTTTATCATTGGTATGGAGGATGGCGTTTTTCCCGGTGACCTTGCTCGCTACAGCGAGGAAGAAATGGAAGAGGAGCGCCGCCTGTGCTATGTCGGTATTACCCGCGCCAAGAAAGAGCTGTATCTTTCTTCCTCCCGCAGCCGTATGATTTTCGGCCAGACGCGCCGCAACCCGCCTTCCTGCTTTTTGGATGAGATTGACCCCAATGTGATGGACGAAACCGAAAGCCCAGAGCTTGCTTACAGCGGCGGTTTTGGCGCCGGGTACGGCAGCTACAGCACCAATGTTCCCGGCGGGCGCAGCGGATACTCCGGGGCTTCCCGCGGGTATCTGAACAGTGAATACAACCGCGGCGGCTTTGGCAGCAAGTATGCCGGCGGCTTCCAAAGTGGGTTTGCTTCCGGCGGGCACGAAAGCCCGAACTACCCCGGCGGCCGCCACACGGTCCAAAGCAGTAGCTTTGGCGCCGGGTATGGCAGTAGCCGCGTCAACCATCATTCCGGTGCTCCGGTTGCTCCGGCGGGCGGTGGCGTTACCACTGCGCCCGCCGCACCCGCACGCAAAAAGGCCGCCAACTTTGCAGCCGGGGACCTTGTGGACCACAAGGTATTTGGCCGCGGCAAGGTGCTGAAAGTAACGCCGGTTGCGGGGGACTGTATTGTAGAAATCCAGTTTGACCGCGTTGGCATCAAAAAAACAATGGCCAATTACGCCCCGCTGACCAAGCTGACCAGCGAAGAATAAACCACTGATAAAAAAGGAAAAGAGGGAACGGGCCCATGCTTGTAACATTGATCGCCCACACCAATGACCCCGAAAAGACCATTGCCGCAGCCGCCAAGCTGTGCTATTCTGATGCACATATCGAAACCCTGCTGGATGGCCTAACACCGGAAAAGACCGCAGCCTTTTTGCAAAAGCTGAATGACTTCGGCCACGCCAGCCCCATTGAACATGCCAGCTTTACCTTTGGCATTGAGGGCGTTTCCCGCACCTTTCTGGCACAGGTCACCCGCCACCGCATTGCAAGTTTCAGTGTGCAGAGCCAGCGCTATGTGCGGCTGGAAGATTTCCGTTATGTGATTCCCCCGGAAATTGAGGCTGACCCTGCGGCCAAAGCGGCTTTTATTGATGCAATGAACGCCGATGCCAAACACTACCTGGAGCTGGTCAAAGCACTGGAAGAAAAGCATACCCACACCTTGATGGAGCAGGGCATGCCGGAAAAGACCGCCCGCGCCAAAGCCAGCAAAATGGCAAACGAGGACGCCCGCTTTGTATTGCCCAACGCCTGCGAGACAAAAATGGTAATGACCATGAACTGCCGCAGCCTGAACAACTTTTTCAACCTGCGCTGCTGCAACCGTGCCCAGTGGGAGATCCGTGCCGTTGCCGATGAAATGCTGCGCCTTGTATACCCGCTTGCGCCGCATGTTTTTGCCGCAGCTGGTCCCCGCTGCCTGGCGGGTCCCTGCCCGGAGGGCGGTATGTGCTGCGGCAAGCAGAACGCCGTGCGTGATAAATATGCAACACTGAAACAGGAGGCTGAAAACCATGGGTAAACTGATTATTTTTGAAGGCCTGGATGGTTCCGGCAAGGGCACGCAGGCAGAACTTGCCTGCCAGAATTTGCATAGCAAAGGGTATGACCCGCTGAAAATCAGCTTCCCAGATTATGATAGTCCGTCCTCCGCACTGGTCAAGATGTATCTTTCCGGCGAGTTCGGCCAGCGCCCGGATGACGTGAACGCTTATGCAGCTTCAACGTTTTATGCTGTTGACCGCTTTGCCAGTTACAAAACCAGGTGGGGCAATGTCTACCGCCAGAATGGGCTAATCATCTCTGACCGTTACACCACCTCCAACGCTGTTCACCAATGTTCCAAACTGCCGCCGATGCACTGGGATGGCTTTCTGGAGTGGCTGTTTGAGTTCGAGTACAAAAAGCTCGGCCTGCCTGCGCCGGATGCGGTTGTATACCTTGCGGTTGATCCCGATGTCAGCCAGCGCCTGATTGCGCAGCGCTACCACGGCGATGAAAGCAAAAAAGATATTCAGGAACGCGATACCGAATACCTGGCCCGTTCCCGCGCCGCCGCTGAATACTGCGCACGCAAGCTGGGCTGGCACCGCATTGAGTGTACCACAACGGTAGACGGCCAGAAAACCATCCGCACGCCGGAGGATATTCAGTCCGAAGTGATGGCATACCTGGAGCGGATTTTGAGCTAAAACCGTTGGCAGCAAAAGCCACATGTTGAATACGGCAAGGAGGGGATAGAACATGCTTTGCAAAGCAACGGAAGCTGATTTGGAGCAGATGGTTGCGTTCCGCCGCAAAACGTATGGCGGAACCCGCCAGGATGCTTTGGACTGGCTTTGTGGAATTGTGGGGTTGGATAATATCCTGATCCTTGCCCGGGACCCGGCCCCCGGTGCAAAGCCCATCCCAGCCGCCATGATTGGTGCGGTTCCAGTGGAATGCGGGCACCACCACGGCGTATGGCTCTGCTGCATGGCAACGGACCCGTCCCTGCAGGGGCGCGGGCTGATGCCCAAACTGCTGGCAACCTGCCTGCGCGCCTTTTCCGCCAAAGGGTGTGATTTCGCTGTGGCGGCACCGCAAAGCACGCGGGCCGCAAAAGCGTTTTCCCAGCTGAATTTTCAGGGGCGCTTCCCGCTGCGCATCATCCGCAAGCCCATTGAACACAATTTGTGGGCACGAGCAGAGTTTGATAACCTGACAGTCCGCAAATTGATCGACACCCGCATGCGCTACCAGCCCGCCTGCATCGCCCTGCCGGAAAGCAGCATGAACACCATGATCACCCGGCTCTACCGCCGCGGTATGACCATTGTTTCCAACCAGCGCGGTTACGGCCTCTATTGCCAGGAAAAGGACGAGCTGCTTTTTATGGAGCTGCAGGCCGATAACGACCATTCGGCTGATATTCTGCTGCAGGCCGCGCGGGAACATACCGGTCTGACCAAAGCACGGCTGCTGCTGGCGGAAAATCAGTTTTTGTACCTGGGCGAGGGTAAGCGCTGTGGTTACGGCATGATTTGTTACCTTGGGCAGCCGTTCCCTGTTACGGACGTTTATTTCCGCCTGTTGCTGTAAGACCGTGCATATGTGAAACAGGGCAGTTCTGCTGCCTGGTAAAGGAGATTTGGAATGAAAATCAATCGTGGTGATTCCCAGGACAAGGGCTCGCAGTCGCGCCAGGCTTATCATGCTGCGCCAGCCCCCGCACCAAAGCGCCCGGTACAGCCTGATCCTGACCCGCAGGACCTGTACGAAGACGCCGAAGGTCCAGTCGAGTACGCAGAGGATGACGATGATGAACCCGTCCGCCGCCGTTTTCCCATTGGGCTTGTGGTTCTTGTTGTCATTTTGGCTATCGTCGGCATCGGCGGCTGGAAAGTGTTCCAGTTCTACGGCGAAGTTGCCGGCAACGGCGAACTTGGCCCGGAGCAGACCGTTACCATTGAACAGGGTTCCACTGTTGCAGACATCACAAACGTTTTGAAAGAGGATGGCGTCATCCAGTATGACTGGCTGTTCAAGCTGTATGCCAAATACAGCGGCCGCGCTTCCGGTTTGCAGTATGGCGATTTCACCCTGCGCTCCGGCATGGATTATAACACGATCCTGAAAACCCTCAGCGTGCAGCAGGTCAAGCGCAAGACCATTACCATCACATTCCCCGAAGGCTACACAGCCGTTGCTATTGCCCAGAAGATGGAAGAAAATGGCTTGTGCTCGGTGGATGATTTCCTTGCCTGCGCCAACGGCGAGGATGGTTCCGATTTCAGCCAGTATGATTTCTGGAATGCCATCCCGGATACCGAAGGCCGCCTGATGAAGTGCGAGGGCTACCTGTTCCCGGACACTTACGAGTTCTTCACCGATGACTCGGTCTATAATTACGTCAACACCTTCTATAAAGAATTCGACGCCAAAACTTCCGACCTGTGGGATACCATCAACGAAAAGGGCACCACAATGAATGATGTTGTCATTCTGGCCAGCTTTATTCAGGAAGAAGCCGGTATGCCCGCAGAAGACGCCAAGGTTTCCGCCTGCTTCCACAATCGTTTGGAATCCGATGACCCGCAGTGGGCAGAGCATAAGCTGGAATCCAATGCCAGCAGCTATATCATGAACGATAGCGACAATAACTACCTGTGGAATTCGCCCACCGCCGCTTATTACGGCTGGCCGGAACAGGGTGCTGTTCCGGATGATGTGCTTGCTCATTACGACACCTACCGCATCAGCGGCCTGCCCGCCGGTGCCATCACCAATCCCGGTATTGATGCCATTGCCGCCGCGCTGAATCCCGACCAGGAATATCTGGACGAAGGCTATTATTTCTTTGTTACCGGCAACCCGAACGGCGACCACCCTGGCGAATATTTCTATGCCAAAACGGCAGATGAACACCATCAGAACTGCATCATCGCCGGTTGGGGCTGATAAAAGCTGAACTTCACTGAACAAAGGAGCCGTTATCTTATGTTGTCCTGTCCGGAACTGCTGTCGCCTGCCGGCAGCCTTGAAGCCCTGAAATATGCCGTCATGTATGGTGCCGATGCCGTATACTGCGCACTGCCGCGCTTTGGTATGCGCGCCGCACCGGTCAACCTGACCATTGGCGAGCTTCATGATGGCTGCATTTTTGCCCATGCTCGCGGCAAAAAAGTATACCTGACCCTGAACAACCTGCCCACCAACGATGAGCTTTCCGAGCTGCCGCAGTATATCAAGGACGCGGCCGAAGCCGGGGTGGATGCCTTTATCATTGCGGACCTTGGCGTACTGAGCCTTGCCAAACAGTATGCCCCGGATGTGGATGTGCATTTTTCCACCCAGGCAGGCATCACTAATTATGCTGCTGCAACCATGGCCTACAACCTGGGCGCCAAGCGTGTGGTGCTGGCGCGCGAGCTGACCCTGACCGATATTGCCCAGATCCGCGATAACACCCCGCCGGAGCTGGAACTGGAAGCCTTTGTGCACGGCGCCATGTGCATGAGCGTTTCTGGTCGGTGCCTGCTTTCCAGCTATATGACCGGGCGCAGCGGCAACCGCGGCGAATGTGCCCAGCCCTGCCGCTGGAAATACTATCTTGTAGAAGAAAACCGCCCCGGCCAGTATATGCCCATTGGCGAAAATGAGGAAGGCAGCTACATCCTGAACGCCAACGACCTATGCACCGCACCGTTTTTGGACCTGATCTGCAAGGCTGGTGTGGATTCTCTGAAAATTGAGGGGCGCGCCAAAACGTTCTATTACGTTGCGTCCGTTACCGCCGCTTACCGCAAAGCGCTGGACCAGTACCTGGCAAACCCCGCCAGTGATACGTTTGATTTACCGGATTCCGTGCTGGATGAGCTGAACCGTACCAGCCACCGCCATTATTCACCCGGTTTCTATTTTGGCAAAGAGAAAGCCCTGCAGACGCCCAGCCATACTTATGTGCGAGATTGGGATTTCATCGGCACTGTGGATTCGTGGGAAGACGGCGTTGCCCATTGCACCCAGCGCAGCAAGTTCTGCCTGGGAGATTCGCTGGAAATTTTGCAGCCAGATGGTTCGGTCGTGCCCATAACCCCTGAATGGATCAAAAACGCGGAAGGGGAAGCGGTGGATGCCACCCCGCACCCGATGATGCAGTATACCATTCCCTGTGCCACGCCCTTGATGCCGTACAGCCTGCTGCGGATGCAGAAAAGGCAGTAAATTTTCATTTATCTATTTGCAACAACCAAAAGCCCCACCTGCCGGATGCAGAATGTTCTGCCCGGCAGGCGGGGCTTTTTTATTTTTATTCTTTACTTTTAGGGCAATACCGCATAATTCTAAGTGCCGATACGGCGAGCGAGGTGCGGCAGCTGCTAAGCCAAAAGCGCAGATAAT
>NZ_PSQF01000159.1:0-3525 GCF_003324125.1 Subdoligranulum sp. APC924/74
GCTTCGGTTCGCTGTTTCCGCCACTGGCGGCGCTCACCTTTGCAGCACCCAGTATTATCTGCGCTTTTGGCTTAGCATCTGCCGTACCTCGCTCGCCGTATCGGCACTTAGAATTATGCGGTATTGCCTTATAAAATCTGCGCCCGGCAATGCATTTGCGTCGCAGTTATGCTACAATAGAACCAGAAAACCACACCGGGAGGGATACCAAAAATGACAGAAAAAACTCACGCAGTGCCAAACGGCGTGATCCACTACTGGATGAATGATTTCCAACCGGGGCGGGCGGTGCTGGTGTTCCTGCCCGGCCTGACGGCGGATCACCGCCTGTTTGACAAACAGGTCGAAGCGTTTGAATCCACCTATAACCTGCTTGCCTGGGATGCCCCCGGCCACGGCAAATCCCGTCCCTTTGTGATGGACTTCACCCTGGCGCAAAAGGCCGCCTGGCTGCATGCCATCCTGCAGGCGGAGGGCATCACCGCACCGGTGCTGGTGGGGCAGTCGGTCGGCGGGTATCTTTCACAGGCGTACATTCAGGCTTACCCCGGCGAGGTGCGCGGCTTTGTTTCTATTGACTCCGCCCCGCTCAAGCGCAAATACATGAGCGACAAAGAGTTCTGGATGCTGAACCATATGGCCCCCGTTTACAGCGCCATGCCCTGGAAAATGCTGCGCAATGCCGCTGCGCAGGGCATTGGCATTACCGAATATGCCCAACAGAACATGCGCGAGATGGTGGCCCAGTACAGCCGGGATGAGTTCTGCGGGCTGATGAAACACGGGTTCATCATGCTGGCCGGGGCCATTGGGGCAGACCTTGGGTACGATATCACCTGCCCCTGCATCCTGCTGTGCGGCGAGCACGACAAAACCGGCGCTACCAAGCGCTACAACCCGATGTGGGCTGCGGGCGAACATCTGCCGCTGACCTGGGTCAAGGATGCGGGGCACAATTCCAATGCCGATAATCCGGCCTTTGTGAACGCAGAAATCGAGAAGTTTGTAGCCGGGCTGCCGGGTTAAGGACCGGACTGCAAGGGAGACTGACACCATGAAAATCGAACAGCAGGCGCAGACTCGGGCTTTCCTGATTCAATCATTCAGCAGCGTCAGGGTGGGAACGCACACAGCACTGCTGTCGGGGCTGCTTTGCGGTTTCCATTTTTTCAAAAAGCAATCCACAGAAAATCATTGATCCTATGTATCAAATAGTAAGGAGCGAGCCAAATGGAAAAGCGATACGGCATCTTGATACTTGGCACTTTTGCCTGTGCCGCATGTTTCCTGTTATCCGCCTGCGCAGGGCCAGCTGCGGAACAGTCATCCGTTCAGCCACCCTATGACGGGCAGATCCAGGATGCCGATGTCTTTATCGACATGCCGAACCTGCGCCAGTATGGCGGCTACACCTGCGGGACCACCTGCGTGCAGATGGTGATGAACTGGCTGGACCCATACCAGGCCGATTGGAACCTTGCCGCCTATGAGGAAGAACTTGGCACCAACGAGGAAGCCGGAACCCCGCCAGGCAGCATTGTCAGCTTTTTTGAGGAAAACAGCGTAACCGTCACGGCAAAGGAGAACCGAACCACGTCAGAACTGGCTTCGGCTCTGTACCAGGGGCACCCTGTGCTGCTCTGCATTCAGGCATGGGCCGCGGCAGAGGATGGCTACAATACCCAAAATTCCGATGAGGCGGACACCTATTTGGCCGAGGGGCACTGGGTCATCTGTGTCGGCTACCAGAAGCAGGAGCCGGGTTATGTATTTTACTTTAACGATCCGGCGTGCGTTGGCTATTGCATGATGAGTGAGCAGGATCTGAACAACCGCTGGATCGATATGGATACTGAGGGAAATGTTTACGACCACTACGGCATTGAAATCACTGCGGACGGAACGAGTTATAACCCCGATGGGGTGTTTTATCTGGAATAGGAGGTATTTTCAATATGAAACCATCATCTAAAGCAGTCATGATTGGATGTATCAGCTTTTTTGTTTTCTTATATGGAAATCTTCTATTCGGTGGACTTGTTGGGTCACTGATTCCTGGTGGAGATGACTTTATAAACTCTTATTTTTACCCACTTTATACAGCAGTCACACTGTTAATCTCTCTCATTATTTCCTGCACATACTTGATTCTCAAAAAAATCAATCTGCTTTTAGACAAAATGGAAGAAAAATAAACTTGTGTTTCACAAATCGGAATTGACCGAGCTGAAAGAGAAGGATGCTTGTTGCCCGAAAGACAAGAAGATGGAAGTAGAAGAAAACAAAAAATAATTTTTTATATGAAAGGCTGGTTGCAGAATGTCAAAACAAAATATTTATGATAATGATTTATTTTACGAAAACTTCGAGAAAATACGTAGCAAAGAAATCAATTTTAATGATATTATTGAGACACCAATAATATTAGGAATGATACCTGAACTATATAAAAAGAAAGTATTAGATATTGGATGTGGTATGGGGCAACATGCACTTCAATATTCAAAGAAAGGGGCGTTATCCGTTCTTGGAATTGATATATCGGAAAAAATGTTAGCATATGCAAGAAAAAATAATACTGCCTCTAATATTGAATACAGAAGACTGGCTTTTGAAGAATTGGATGATTTAGAGGAAAAGTTTGATGTTATTACAAGTTCATTGGCTTTTGATTATGTAGAAAATTTTGAAAGGCTTATGAAACAGATTTATAGTCACTTGAATGAAAATGGCAAATGTGTTTTTTCGATGTCACACCCAATAAGTACAGCATATGATGGGACTTTTGACAGATATACCAGAACAGAAACTGGAGAAAGATTATATGCTAATCTACGAAATTACGGAATAGAGGGTAAGCGTGTTATTCATTGGGTAGTAGATGAATATGAACTTTATCATAGAACGATTTCAACATTAATAAATGATATTGTTTCTGCTGGATTTATTATTGAGGAATGTCAGGAATCAAAAGTACCAGAATCAATTAGAGAAAAGCGACCAGATATGTTTGGAGGAGTTATTCATCAGCCAGACTTTATTTTTTTTAGGTGTGGAAAGAAAAATTAATATTTTATCTATGTAAAGAACCCGACAAGTTCCAGTTTGCAGAGGTAATCATATCTTGAAAAAATATCAATGTCCTTGTTGTGGATATTTCACCTATAACGTTTCACCAGGCGAAGACTGCGGGTATATTTGCCCTGTCTGTTTTTGGGAGAATGACCCATTCATTGCTTCTAATGATGAACCCAGCGACTCTAACCATGGAATAACACTGAATGAAGCAAAATTCAACTATTTACGATTCGGTGCCTGCGAAGAAGGCATGCTGCGTTATGTCCGTCCACCCCAAAATGATGAAAAGAGCGCTTTGAGATGAGAACATAAAACCTGCCCATATCAAACGTACTGCCATATCATAACTTTTTACCACAATCAAATTTAGGGCAATACCGCATAATTCTAAGTGCCGATACGGCGAGCGAGGTGCGGCAGATGCTAAGCCAAAAGCGCAGATAATAC
>NZ_PSQF01000160.1:0-3269 GCF_003324125.1 Subdoligranulum sp. APC924/74
TTTTGGCAACGCAGATGCCGTGCCGCAGCCGCCGGAGCGGTGCTTAAGCCGTAAGGCGGGAATTGTGCGGTGTTGCCATAGGAAAATGTGGTTAGAGCTTGTGATTAAATTTGCAAGGCAGCAATCATAAAGCAGTAAAAGCATGCAGGATGCAAAAAATCAATCCCCTGGCGCATAACGCTTATTTCAGCGTTCCATCCAGTACCTGCTGGTAATACCATGGCTTGGGTGCGCGGAACACCTTGCCAGCCAAAGCGGCAAACTGTGGGTCGCTGATCTTTTTGGGGAACGCCAGCTCCCAGGCGCACAGAGCCTGATATTTCAGCTTCAGCTCCCGGTTGGCGGCATTGTTGCCATACTTGGAATCGCCCAAAATCGGGCAGCCAATGCTGGCCAGATGAGCGCGGATCTGGTGGGTGCGGCCCGTTACCAGCTCCACCCGTAATAGCGCCAAACGTCCGCTGACGGCAATGGTATCATATGCGGTAATGATCTCTTTTGCACCGGATTTCGGCTCGTCCAGAATGCGCACAATGCCATGCACAGAATCTTTCGTTAAAAAGCTGTGCAGCGTGGCAGCGGGTGGTACCGGACGGCCAAAGGTTACGCACAGGTAAGTTTTGCGAATCAACCGCTCTTTGATGGCGTTTACCAAAAATTCTTCCGCCGCCGCGGTCTTTGCCAGCAGCACAAGGCCGCTGGTGCCGGTGTCCAGCCGGTGGCACAGGCGCGGCTCATGGGCGGCGTCCCACCGCTTTTCCTCATACAGGCGGCGCAGTACGCGGTTCAGCAGGGTGTCAGCTTCGTCACCATCCACCGGGATACCCGCGGGCTTGTTGGCCACGATCAAATCATCGTTTTCATAAATAAATTCCGCCGGGGCGCGTGCCTGCAAAAACTCCGGCCCCTCCTGGGAGGTCAGTCCAAGCTGGTCGTCCAGCAGGTAAACGCGGATCACATCGCCGTTCTGCACACGGGTGGCAAGGGGCTGCTTTTTGCCGTTCAGCTTAATTTTGTTTTCCCGCAGCGCCTTGTTCAGCCGCCCCAGCCCCAGGGCAGGGAACTGCTCCATCAGGTATTTGTCCAGCCGCACGGGCAAAAGGCTTTTTACATGTAGTTCCTGCATTATTTACTCTCCAATTCTTTATCCCACAAAACGGTCGCGTCCGGGATATCCAGTGTCACCATCAGCCAGCCTGCATCGTGGTCGTCAATCGTTTTAATTGTGTATTCCTTCCCATCGGCGCACAGCACACTGGCATGTTCCAGCTTGCGGCGCACAAAGGGGGAATCTGCAAAGCATACCGTCTGTTTCGTTTCGTCCAGCACACCGCGGTTCCACAGGGCGTCAGTGTAATCCGCAAGGCGCAGGGGATAATTTTCGTCATAGGGGGTGCACAGCGCATCAAAGTTCTGCCCCTGCAGCCCCGGCGCAATCACATACCAGCTGCATGTGCCGTCCGTACTCGTTACCCTTCCGCACCAGGCATTGCCCTTCACCGGTTCCACGGCCTGCAAAAAGGCACCTTCCTCTGCAAACAGGTACAGCGTATCCTCCCGCACGGTTCCGGCAGCAAGCTCCGCCAGCAGCGTTTCCCGTTGGGCGGCCAGTGCCGTTTCATCATAGCGGGCGGCAAACGGGTCGTTGGTCGTCATGCCGTTGTCCGCGGCAAACAGGGCCAGATGCAACGCGTCATCTTGAATTTCATCCATTGAGACAACCGCCGTATACTGCTGCGCTGCCTGCCAGAAATCGCTCTCCATCTCGGTGGGGAACGCATCGGTCTGCATGGCCTGCAGCATTGCCGCACTGCGCTGCACCATGCCGGGGCTTACATCCCAAACCTGTACCACAGCCAGCAGGGCAGCACCCGCCAGCAGCCAGCGGCCTTTCAGCCGGGCAAGGCCCACAAGGGTTAGCAACATCAGCAGGTAATAGATTGGCCAGAACAGCCGCCCACTGGAACGGAAGATGGAAAAAAGTTTGATCAGCGAAGCGGGCAGCGGCAGCGTGGCAAGCGTTGCGCCGTTTGCGGTAATCACATTGCTGATGGCAAACACCGTTAAAACCGCGCAGCAGCAGGCCAATGCCCAGTGGCGGCGCAGCATGCCGCCCAGTTGCCGCCGCAGCAAAACCACCGCAATGGGCAGGGCAATCAGCACGCCCAGCCCCAGGTAGGCAAAGGCATCATAATTGCCGTAAACCTGGTTCTGTGCGGGCAGCACCCGGCTGTACAGCACGCCGTTTACCCCCACGGGGTTCCACAGTGCATTCAGGTTCATGCAGAAATAGCCGTACAATGCCTGCCCGCCGCTGGAAGCACTGCTGTACAGCAGCCCCAGTGCCCAGCCCAGCAGTGCCGTGCCGCCAAAGTTAGCGGCAAGGTACAGGCCGGGCCCCGCAAGCTGGCGGTTGTGCAGTGCATATTCCAGCAGCAGCGCCAGCGTGATGGCATAGGTCATCGGCAGAAAGTAGGGGTGGATGCCTACCGCCAGCACGTTCAGCACAAACAGCCCGCGGGAGGCATACTGCCCTTTGCGCCGTGCAGCAAAATAAAAATAGAGCGCAGCCAGCACAAAAAACTGTGCCCCCAGCGAGGTATGCCGGAACACACGCTCAAACAAAACCGGACTGGTAACAAACAGCAGGTCCGCCGCAAGCGGTGCCGCGCACCCCGGCAGGAACAGCCCTGCCAGCAGCGCGCCAAACCCGCCCTGCAACGCAAAGCAGACCAGCGTGAACCACCCCATATACTGGAACGTTCCGCCCACAAGGTTGGCAACCGGCTTTAACAGGGCAGCCACCAGCGGGATAGAGTCGGTATAAGCAACGCTCAGCCCATCCGGGTAGTTGATGCCGCGGGCAATGCAAAGCGGCCAGCCAGCGGAGCTTTGGCGGTAAAACAGCCACCCGGCATAATGCTGCTGGATGTCCTTTTCAATATACCCACCGCGGCAAAAGGCATCGTTGGTTACATCCAGTGTGCTGACCCCGAACACCAGCACAAACACCAGTACCCCCAGCAGGGCACCGCCGAGAAACAACCGCCCATTGCGGGTAAGTTTTGGTAAAGTTGAATTTTTTGCCAGTAGTAACACATCCTTTGGGGCAAAGAAATAAAATTTGAAAGCTGATATAAGCTAAGGCAATACCGCATAATTCTAAGTGCCGATACGGCAAGCGAGGTGCGGCAGATGCTAAGCCAAAAGCGCAGATAATACTGGATGTCTTATCGAGCATTTTGGCAACGCAGATGCCGTGCCGCAGC
>NZ_PSQF01000161.1:0-3204 GCF_003324125.1 Subdoligranulum sp. APC924/74
TTTTGGCAACGCAGATGCCGTGCCGCAGCCGCCGGAGCGGTGCTTAAGCCGTAAGGCGGGAATTGTGCGGTGTTGCCAAAGAAAATCCTGTGAGAAGGAGGAATGCCTTTGCCGGATTACGAATTTTATACCGCCAGCTACCTGGGCGAAAAGATCCCGCAGGAAAGCTTTGCACGCTTTATTACCCGCGCCGCTCGCCAGCTGGAGCGCTACAAAGGTATGTTTGATGTGCGCCCGCGCGCGGGCCTGCAGGAACCGGAAGCCTGCGCCCTCTGCGCCATGGCGGATGCAATGTATGCCTTTGCGGAGGAGGACAACCGCTGCCGCGTGGTGAGCGCCAGCGTGGGCAGCGTGAGCGAAACCTATGCTGCCCCGCCGGAGCTCTGCGCCGAAACCATCCAGAGCCGGGAAGGTTACCTGCGTGCCCTGGCGCAGGACTACCTGGTGTTTGGCCGCTATGCCAGCGGCGGGGTGGGCTGATGGCCGCGCCCTTACAGTACCCCCTGTGCTGCCAGACCGTTACCTTCTACCATGCGGACCCGGCGGCACATACCATCACGCGCACCGTTGTGCAGGGCGTACACTTTGATACCCGCCGCCGTGAAACCGCGGCAGGCGGCAGCGGCCCCGCAGGCAGTGCGGCCACGGCGTTTTTGCTGGTTATCCCGGAAAAACATGCGGCGTTTGGCCGGGATTATACGCTGGAACCCCATGACCGCGTGCTTGCAGGCACCGGGCCGGAGGTGAGCTACACCCAATGGCTGGATTTTACCCCCGCCAAAGTGCCGGGGCTGGCCGCTGTGCAGTATGTAGACTGTAAAACAGCGGCCGGGCAGGCTGCCCATGTGGAAGCGGGCGGCTGGTGGACCCGCTCCGGCAGCGGCGCGCACAGCCTGAGTAATTGACCGGAAAGGGGAGACAAAGCGCGTGAACGAAACCTATTTTGAACAGTTGCTGCAATGGCTGGCCCGCTGCCCGGCTCTGACCGGTATTGATCTGCGTGTGGACGACCTGCCCCCGGCGGCGGGCACCGGGGCGCTCTTCCCCAAAGGGGTGGAGCAGACCGACCGCTGGCAGAACCTGCTGGGGCAGGTGACGACCCGCCAAAAAATGCAGCTGGTGCTGCGCCTGAACCTGCCCTTTGTGCCGGGGGATGCGAATCTGAGTGCCCAGACCGCCCGCCGCCTGTTGGAACTGCAGGCCTGGGTAGCGGAGCAGAGCGCGGCCGGCTTGGCCCCGCAGCTTGGCAACGCTGACCCCGTACAGGAGACCCTGACCGCCGGGGCCGCCCGGCTGGAACAGGCCAACGATGAGGGCAGCGCAGTTTACAACGTTACACTGACGGCACACTATACGATGAAATGGAGTGATACATTTGAAGATTGAGCGCAAATATATGGCGCACTTTTTGAACGCGGCGTTTGGTTCCGGTACCGCCAGCTATTGCCGCTTGGGCAACGACCTGGAAGAATATTCCCCGGAACTTTCCGCCAATGTGGAAAAGAAAAATAATATCCTGGGCCAGACTTCGATCACGATCGACAGCTACCAGAAACAGGGCGAAGTGGCACCCTATTATGCCGAGAAAAACGACCCGCTGTTTGAAAAGCTACAGGCCATTATCGACGGTGACCTGACGCTGGATGACCTGAAAACCGACATTGTGGAGGTTAAGCTCTGGGGCGAAGCATCCGCAAACGCCTACCCGGCCATCAAGGAGGAATGCTACATTGAGATCGTCAGCTATGGCGGCGATACCACTGGCTACCAGATCCCCTTTAATGTGCATTATACCGGCGTAAAAACCAAGGGTACCTTCAACATTAGCACCAAAACCTTTACGGCGGCGTAAGGCAGAACAGGAGGATGGATGATTTTACACAATGGGGATGTTTTGTTTGGCTGGCCGCTGCAAAGCCATGTGATTACCGCTGGGTGGTTTTATAATGACGGCAGCCTGCACCGGGCGCTGGATTTCCGCGCCGCCGTCGGCACGCCGGTGTATGCCGCGGCAGACGGTACGGTGGAAACCGCATACCGCTGGAATGGCCGCCGCACCCAGGGGGATACCAACAGCTATGGCAATATGCTCAAGCTGCGCCATGCGGATTACCGCGGCGGCCGGCTGGAGACGCTGTACGCCCATTTGAGCAAACTCTGCGTGGCCCAGGGGGAGACGGTATACGAGGGCCAGCTGATCGGCTACAGCGGGGATACCGGCAACTGTTACGGGGCACACCTGCATTTTGAGGTGCGGTACAAAAACCGCCGGGTTCACCCGCTGAACTGGCTGGATGCAGATTTTGCGGCGGCATCTACTGCGGTGCGGCTGGGCGGCTACCAGAGCGTTGCCCGCCCGGCAGCGGAAAAAACACAGCCGGTCCAAATGCAGACGGTAACGGTGGGGCCGATTTCCAACGGGGACGCTGCCCGGCTGTATGCCCTGTGCGGGGACCTTGGTCTGGTGGAATCGGGGCTGTACCACGCCGCCTATACGGAGGTGTGAGCAGGATGGAAGCAATTCTGGTGGCGCTGATCACCGGCGGGCTGAGCCTGCTGGGGGTGGTTATCACCAACATGATGGCTGCCCGCCGCGCGGAACAGCGGATGGTAACGGCCCAGGCGGTCACGGATGCCCGCTTGGAGGAGCTAACCCGCGAAGTGCGCGCCCACAACAACTTTGCCCAGCGGGTGCCGGTGCTGGAAGAGCAGCTGCGTGTGGCAAACCACCGCCTGAGCAACCTGGAAAAGGCGCATACCCCCGCAGGCCAGGCCATAAGTTAAAAGAAAAGCATAAAATAAAAGCATAAAATAAAAAGGAGGAGACCATGGATCTGACAACTTTTGGTATGGCAGGGGTGGCGGCGATTACGGTTATCTGCTACCTGGCGGCAACAGCGGTCAAACAAACGCCGCTTGCCAATAAATGGTTGCCCACCATCTGCGGCACGCTGGGCGGTGTGCTGGGGGTGCTGGCCTGGTGCGGAAGTGTGCCGGACTTCCCAGCAGGCGACCCATTGACAGCGCTGGCCGTGGGCATTGTTTCAGGCCTCGCGGCAACCGGTACCAACCAGCTGATCCGCCAGCTGAAACAGCCGGAATAAAATAATAGGGGGAATTACCCTATGGCAACACCGCACAATTCCCGCCTTGCGGCTTAAGCACCGCTCCGGCGGCTGCGGCACGGCATCTGCGTTGCCAAAA
>NZ_PSQF01000162.1:0-3141 GCF_003324125.1 Subdoligranulum sp. APC924/74
AAGCACGATGCGGGTACCGCAACCCGACATTATCGAGCATTTTGGCAACGCAGATGCCGTGCCGCAGCCGCCGGAGCAGTGCTTAAGCCGTAAGGCGGGAATTGTGCGGTGTTGCCATAAACATCATAAACAGGTTTTTATTATATCATAAACTTTTTGCCCGGCGCATACAATTTGCTTTGAATTTGAACAAAGGGGGCAAACTGTATGAGAAACCAAAACCGCATTACCCCGGCGCAGGCCCGGCAGCTGATGCAGCAGCGGGCCATTTTGTGGGATGTGCGCACCCCGGCAGAGTATGCCGCGGGGCATATTCCCAGTGCGCGCAATGTTCCGTTGGACCGGCTGGAAGAGGAGCTGCCGAACCTGCCGTCCAACGGCCACCCGGTCATTGTCTGCTGCCGCAGCGGGCAGCGCAGCGCCATAGCGGCGGAGCTGCTGGCCCAGGCGGGGCGGCAGGTGTACGACCTTGGCTCTATCAACTGCTGGGATGGCCCGCTGACACGGTAATAAGGAGAAGCCCATGAAGCGCTGGTACAACCGAAAGCCCGAAACGATGCAGGATTGGCTGATGCTGTTTGCGGTGGCTGCCGCGCTGCTGGCTGCGGTGTGGTATCTGCCCGCCATCGCGGCTGCGTTGCGGGTGCTGCTGGGGCTGGCAACGCCCTTTGAGGGCGGTTTGGCGCTGGCCTATGTGCTGGATATTCCCGCCCGCTGGTTTGCCATCCACCTGTTCGGAGGGCGGCGCGGGCCGGGTATCCTGCTGGCGTATCTGGCACTTTTTGGTATAGTTGCGGCACTGGTGGGGCTGGTTGTACCGCAGCTGGTGCAAAGCGTGGGCAGCTTTACCGCAGCTCTGCCCGGCTACCTGGAAAACGCGCAGGCGTTGCTGGAGCTGGTGCAGGCAAACTATGGGGTGGATACCACCAGCCTGAGTGAACTGCTGCTGAATTCCGGCAGCAGCGTGGAAAGCTTCCTTTCCGGCCTGGCCCCGCAGTTGGCCCAGGCGGCCATGGGGGCGGCGGGGCAGGTGGTGAATGGTTTTCTGGCGTTGGCGGCCTCGGTGTACCTGCTGTGCGGCAAGGCGGAACTGCTGCATACTGCCCGCCTGGCCCTGCGCACTGCGCTGCCGCCGCGCACCGCGGGTAACGTGCTGGGCGTGTTTGCCATGGCCAACAAAACGTTCAGCGGCTACATTGGCGGACAGCTGGTGGATGCTGTATTGGTTGGCGGCGAAACGTTTGTGTTAATGCTTTTGTTCGGCATTCCGTATGCGCCGCTGATCAGCGTGGTGGTGGCCGTTACCAACATTGTGCCCATGCTGGGGCCTTATCTGGGGGCGGTGCCGGGGGCAGCGCTGCTGCTGTTCAGCGGCCAGCCGGTGCATGCGCTGGAATTTTTGGTCATTGTTCTGGTGGTGCAGCAGGTGGACGGAAACTTTATTGCGCCGCGCATTCTGGGCAGCGCCACGGGCATTTCCGGCCTGTGGGTGCTGGCGGCTATTGTGGTGGGCGGCGGACTGTTCGGCATTCCGGGCATGGTCATCGGGGTGCCGGTACTGGGGGTGGCGGCCAACCTTGCCAAAGCGGCCCTGCCCAGGGAACCGGATGGGGAAAAAACAAAACCGGGCGGGGAAACATAGCGCGGAACCAGTGCAACATATTTCACCACACTGTTTGCATAATGTTAAGATTTTTCCCCTTGAAAAGCCGCCGTTAGATGTTACAATTAAACTGTAAGAGTTTGTGCCGCCGGTGGCGGTCAAGTAGGGGCAGAACAGTTTTTGCAGGCTGGCAGAGCCCCTTATGTCAGGAGAATGTGTATGAATGAGCAGAACGACCATATTTGGATGCACAAAAAACCGGAAACGGTTTTTGACTGGCTGGCGATCATTGCCATCAGCATTGCGCTGTACCTGATGCTGGGGCACCTGAATGTGTTTGCCGGCGGCATTGCCAAGTTTTTGGATATTGCGGCCCCTTTTGCCAGCGGCATTGTGATCGCCTATGTGCTGGACTGTATTGTGCGCCCGGTGCAGCGGTATGTGATGAAAGAAAACCCCAAGCTGCGCTGGCTTTCGATCCTGATTGCGTACATTGTTGCGGCGCTTATCATCACGCTGTTGGTTTCCATGGTGGTGCCGCAGGTCGTTTCCAGCATTACCATGTTGTTCACCAACCTGCCGCTGTACATATCCAATGTGCAGAACCTGCTGGATATGCTGCAAAACCGTTATGGCCTTGATTTGAGCCGGGCAACCGAAATGCTGGATAATTACGAAAGCATGATGAACAGCCTGACTGAAGTGCTCAAATCCTCGGCACCGCAGATCATGGCGTATGTTTCCGGTGTGGCATCCAACGTGGTGGATATTTTTACTGCACTGGCTTCCAGCGTGTACATGTTGGCCGAAAAAGACAAGCTGTTGCGCCAGCTGCGCACCATGGTGCACGCGTTTTTCCCGCCGTATATTGCAGATACCGTGCTGGAAACCTGCAGCTTTGCCAACAACAATTTTGAAGGCTTTTTTGGCGGCAAAATCATTGATTCTGCCATCATTGGCGTGCTGACTTTTGTCTGCTGCACCATTTTTGGCATCGAGTTTGCCCCGCTGATCGCGGTCGTGGTTGGCATTACCAACATCATCCCGGTGTTCGGCCCCTTTATCGGCGCAATCCCCTGTTTGCTGATTCTGGTGTTCGTCAACCCGTTTGATGCTCTCAAGTTCCTGATTCTGATTATTGCCATCCAGCAGGTGGACGGCAATATCATCGGCCCCAAAATTTTGGGCAAGTCCATCGGCGTATCGGCCCTGTGGGTGCTGGTGGCCATCGTGATCGGCGGCGACTTGCTGGGGGTTGTGGGCATGGTCGTCGGCGTGCCTACTTTTGCCACATTCTATGGCCTGCTGCGCCAGTTTACCGCCTGGTGCCTGGAGCGCCGCGGCATTGATGCCGAAGGAAACCCGCGGGCGAAGCAGGCAGAACCCGCACAGCCGTTAAATGAAAACCAAGTTCAGCCCCGGAATGGAACCGAAAATCAGCCCGCTGCCGTGCAGCATTAAGGCAATACCGCATAATTCTAAGTGCCGATACGGCGAGCGAGGTGCGGCAGATGCCAAGCCAAAAGCGCAGATAATAC
>NZ_PSQF01000163.1:0-3078 GCF_003324125.1 Subdoligranulum sp. APC924/74
GTATTATCTGCGCTTTTGGCTTAGCATCTGCCGCACCTCGCTCGCCGTATCGGCACTTAGAATTATGCGGTATTGCCTAAAACTTTTTACTTTTTTCAAAGACAAATAAAACTTTCTTTCTCGCGTAGGGACTTCTTGCTAAATTCTGAAAATAGTGTATTATAACTAAGTGTGGCGCTGGAATTTACAATCCATCAGTATCGGAGTTTCAGTATGATGAAAAATACAATGTTGGAAATGTCCCGTTATGCAGCGCTGGCTCGCCAGGCTGTGGCAGAGGGTATTGTTCTGCTGAAAAATGAGGCTGTCTTACCACTGGTTTCCGGCGGCAGAGCAGCTTTATTTGGGTACGCGCAATTTCACTATTACCAAAGCGGCACAGGGTCCGGCGGGCTGGTGAACACCGCCCATGTGCCGAACCTGCCCGAAGTGCTGGGCGGTCCGGACGGCTACCAGCTGGATGCCGAGGTGCAGGCCCGCTATGCAGCATGGCTGGCGGAACACCCTTACGAGATGGGAACCGGCTGGGCACAGGAACCGTGGTTTCAGCCGGAAATGCCGCTGGATGAAGACTTTGTCCGCGCTGCGGCCCAGCGTGCCGAAACGGCATTTATTGTCATCGGTCGCACGGCAGGGGAAGACCAGGACAATAGCAATGCTCCCGGCAGCTTTCTGCTGACCGAGGGCGAGGAAAATATGCTGGCGCTGGTTTGCCGTCATTTCAAAAAATCTGTGGTGCTGCTGAATGTTGGCAATATCATTGATATGCAGTGGGTCATGCGATACAACCCCGGCGCGGTGGCGTACATCTGGCAGGGCGGGCAGGAAGGCTGCCGCGGTGTGCTGGATGTGCTGAACGGTACCGTCAACCCCTGCGGCAAACTGCCCGATACCATCGCCTGCACCCCGGCAGATTATCCGGCGGCTGACCATTACGGGGCGGATGACAGCAACATCTATGCCGAAGATATTTACGTCGGCTACCGCTATTTTGAAACGTTTGCACCGGAAAAGGTGCTTTATCCCTTTGGCTTTGGCCTTTCCTATACAAAATTTGAAGTTCGGCTGTTGAGCGCAGATGAAACAGCCGATGGCATTACCGCCTTTGCTGCCGTCCAAAATACCGGCAGCTGCCCCGGCAAGGAAGTTGTGCAGCTCTACTGCACCGCGCCGCAGGGGCGGCTGGGGAAACCGTCCAAAGTGCTGTGCGCCTTTGCAAAAACCAGAACGCTGGCCCATGGGGAGAGCCAGACCCTGACACTGAAAGCCCCGTGGCGTAACTTTGCCAGCTATGATGACAGCGGTGTGACCGGGCACAAGTCTGCCTTTGTGCTGGAAGCAGGCGAGTATTGCTTCAGCCTTGGCACCGATGTGCGAAGTGCGGAAGAAGCTTTTACGGTCACACTACCGTTGATGGTGGTGGAACAGTTGGAATCTGCAGCTGCTCCGGCTGTAGCCTTTGAACGCCTGCGCCCTGGTGCGGATGGAACCCCAGCATGGGAACCCGTGCCCACCGAGGAAGAACGGCCCGAGCCCCGCCGCGCCGCCCGCCTGCCGCGGGAATGGCTCCAGACTGGCGACAAAGGCATCCGCCTGCGGGATGTGGCCGATGGTACCACTGCGATGGCAGACTTTGTGGCACAGTTCAGCGATGAGGAGCTTTGCACCATTGTCCGGGGCGAGGGGATGAACTCTCCGCGCGTTACGCCGGGGACAGCTGGGGCAATCGGAGGCGTCAGCGATGCTTTGCAGCGCTATGGGCTGCCTGCCGCCTGCTGTTCGGACGGGCCGAGCGGTATCCGTATGGACTGCGGCACCGTTGCTTTTGCCATGCCTAATGGCACCTGCCTGGCCGCGACTTTCAACGAGGGATTAAGCGAAGAACTCTACTCGATGGAAGGGCTGGAGCTGCGCAAAAACCATGTGGATACGCTGCTTGGCCCTGGCATCAACATTCACCGCCATCCGCTGAACGGCCGCAACTTCGAGTATTTCTCGGAAGATCCGCTGCTGACCGGCAAAATGGCCTGTGCTCAGCTGCGCGGGATGCACCGCTGGGGTGTAACCGGAACCATCAAACATTTTGCAACGAACAATCAGGAGCACCGGCGTCACTTCGTTGAATCGGTTGTATCGGAACGTGCTTTGCGGGAAATCTATCTGCGCGGCTTTGAAATTGCCGTCAAAGAGGGACATGCCCGCTCCATTATGACATCCTATAACCCGCTGAACGGTTACTGGACGGCCAGCAATTATGACCTTGTTACAACAATTTTGCGCGGCCAATGGTGTTACACCGGCATTGTGATGAGTGACTGGTGGGCCGATGGCAATGACCGCGACGGCGCAGGCAGCACCAAGCATGTGGCTGCGATGGTTCGCGCCCAGAATGATGTGTTCATGGTTGTGACGGACCCGGAGCATAACTCCGGCAGCGATGATCTGGCCGTTGCTTTGACAGAGGGACGGCTGATCCGGGGCGAGCTGCAGCGCAGCGCGGCGAATATCTGCCGCTTTTTGCTGCAAACACCTGCGTTCCGCCGCAGCATTGGCCGCACCACGGCGTTGGATGCCCAGTTGGAAGCGATGGCCGAGCAGGATATGCAGCAGGCGGCGCAGAACGGCCAACCCCTGACATTACATGGAGGCGTAAGCATTGACCCGGCCGCGATTGATAATGGTTACCGCCGCACCACTGCGTTTTGTGTGATGGTTGAGCAGGGCGGCGCATACACGCTGCATCTGCGCTGCCGCGCAATGCCGGGCAACAGCCCGCTGGCCCAGATCCCGGTTTCGATTTTTGCGGGACGGGTGTTTGTGAAAACCATTACCATCACGGGCGCACAGACCGACTGGTGCGAGTTTACGGCGGCGCTGCCTGCCGTTGACGCGGGGGAAGTTTTCTGCCTGCGTTTCTACTTCGGTCAAAGCGGTATGGAGTTGGACGCCGTGTCGCTGAATCTGCTGTCATGACATTGACAAAAAATCTCGAATATATCAGGGCAACACCGCACAATTCCCGCCTTGCGGCTTAAGCACCGCTCCGGCAGCTGCGGCACGGCATCTGCGTTGCCAAAA
>NZ_PSQF01000164.1:0-2945 GCF_003324125.1 Subdoligranulum sp. APC924/74
TTTTGGCAACGCAGATGCCGTGCCGCAGCCGTCGGAGCGGTGCTTAAGCCGTAAGGCGGGAATTGTGCGGTGTTGCCTTAAATAGAATCATATAAAGCACTGCCCCGGCGGGACAAGATATCCCGCCGGGGCAGTGTTTTTTATGGAAGAATGATTATACGCTTCAGATCACATTGTATTCTTTCAGCAGTTTTTCAATCTCGGTGCCCTCCAGCTTCTTCAAAGCTTCTTTCAGGGCCAGTTTCTGCACAACGTTCATCTCCATATCGGTGACCTTTTTGCCGTCGCGCAGTTTTACGGTGGCATCCAGCAGGTCGCGGATATCATATACGCTGCCCCAGACCTCCGGTACGCCGCGGTCAACATTCAGCAGGGTGTAAACCGCTTCCATGCCGGTGCGGATGGAATACTCGGTGGTAAAGATGGTATCGCGCTTGGTCTCGGCAAACTGGCCGATGAAAGCGAAATTCACAGCGCCTTCGGGCACAACATCCGGGCGGTCGCCGGCAGCGCGCGGCATAAAGAAAGCGTCGATATACGGCATCATGCAGGGCACGGTGTTGGCACTGTTGGCAGCCAGATCCTCGATCTGGTCAACTGGTACACCAATGTGGTACAGCCATTCCTGGCAGATCTCCTCGCCGGTGCATTCGCGCATGGGCTTCTTGACGTAATCGCCGGGCTTATCACTGAACAGACTGTACACCCAAACGCAGAGCTGGTCCTTGGGCTGGTCGCGGAACTGCTGCTGGCGGTTCAGGGTCCAGCTGAGCAGCCAGCTGGAATCCTTGACGGAGACAATGCCGCCGGTGACGACCTTGCCGGTGAAGGGATCGCGCTTGCAGATCTTTTTGATATAGGGCACAATGCGCTGGTCCAGCGTGGTGATGGTGGCGCTCATCCAGTTGCTCAGCTCCGGGTCATAGCAGAACTTGTCCGGGTGGCCGAAGCTGGGGTCCTGGGCGGCGATCTTGCGCCACAGATCCCAGCCGCCGCCTTCCTTCAGATCAAACTTGAGGGGGGCAACGGTGGTCTGGCTGCCAATGGTGGAGTTTTCGACACAGCCGCCGTTGGTGATGAACACCAGGTCGTTCTCGGTCAGGTCAATGCACTCTTCGTGGCCATCGCGCAGAGTATCAATGCGGGTGGCCTGCTTTTTGCCGTTGGCGCAGTCAAAGGCAACGTTGGTCACCTTGACGCCGTAATGGAACTGCACGCCATAGCTTTCCAGGTACTTGACCATGGGCAGGATCATGGATTCATACTGGTTGTAGCGGGTAAAGCGCAGGGCGGTGAAATCCGGCAGGCCGCCGATGTGGTGGATGTAGCGCTGAAGGTAGCGTTTCATCTCCAGGGCGCTGTGCCAGTTCTCAAAGGCGAACATGGTGCGCCAGTACAGCCAGAAGTTGGTGTTCAGGACTTCGTCATCAAAGAAGTCGGTGATCTTTTTATCGTACAACTGCTCGTCCGGGGTCATGAACAGCTTCAAAATCTCCATGGCACCCTTGTCAGACAGGCCGAACTTGCCATCGGTGTGGGCATCCTCGCCGCAGTTGACGGTGGCGCGGCACAGGCTGTAGTTGGGATCGTGCTTGTTCAGCCAGTAATACTCGTCCAGCACGGTGACGTTCTCATCCTCAATGGAGGGGATGGAGCGGAACAAATCCCACATGCACTCGAAGTGGTTGTCCATCTCACGGCCGCCGCGCATAACGTAACCGATGTCCTGGTACTTGTAGCCATCGCAGGCACCACCGGGGATGGGATCCTTTTCCAGCACATGGATGTGCTCGCCCTTCATCTGGCCGTCACGCACCATAAAGCATGCGGCAGACAGCGCGGCCAGGCCGCTGCCGATAAGGTAGGCACTCTTGTGGTCAACGCCCTCCGGTTTTTCGGGACGGGCAAAAGCTTCATAGTTACCGCTGGAATAATACATAAAAAAGCCTCCTTGCGTTGGTTTTATTGTTTGCTGCTGTTTGTCTGGGGTGTTCCTTTTGGAATGTCTATAGTATAACCAGCGGAGGCAGGGTTCACAATCAGCAAAACAGCCGCTGTGATTAAATTTTTATCACGGCGGCTGTTTTGTATAAAATTTGAAGTTTTTGTTACAGGGGCGAGAAAACAGCGGAAGATGGTGGGGGCCATGGCGGCCTACATTAGTTTTTCGCAGATCGTGCATTTCATGGTTTCGGCCCTTAACGCAAGATGTACATCAGCTTTTATCAATGCGGCATTTTTCCAACGCCTTGGTCACATCACCGTGAATCAGGGTGGAAAGCTGTTCCACCAGCTGGGCGGGGTCCTGACGCATATCGTTTTTGATCCAGTCCAGTGTCAGCCCCACAAAGGCGAACTTATAAAAGTTGGCGATAAACTCTTTATCCTCCGGGCGAACCGTCATACCGGCGGCGCGCTCCTCCACAACGCCCATCATCAGGTCATAGGTCAGGCGGTAGAGATAATTTTCCAGCTGTTCGCGGCTGATGGAACGGTAGACGCTGGTAAAAAACGCTTTGTCCTTCCGCAGGGCTTCCAGAATCTGCAAAAAGCCCTGCTGCCAGGTATCATAGGTTTTCTGCCCGGCCAGCGCGCGGGCAGCGTCCTCCTCGCAGCACCATTCCACAAGGTCGTAAATATCCTTAAAGTGGTAATAAAAGGTCATGCGGTTGACCCCGCAGTGGTCGGTCAAGTCGCTGACCGTGATTTTGTCCAGCGGTTTGTGGCGCAGCAGTTCCTTGAGCGAAGCTTCCAGTGCGCGCTTTGTCATCTGCGACATGGGCAGTCCCCTTTCCATGGGCGATATTGCTTGAACATCATAATATTTATTCTACCACAAGGATGTGAACTTTTCTTGGCAGGAATTTTAGGCAATACCGCATAATTCTAAGTGCCGATACGGCGAGCGAGGTGCGGCAGATGCCAAGCCAAAAGCGCAGATAATA
>NZ_PSQF01000165.1:0-2938 GCF_003324125.1 Subdoligranulum sp. APC924/74
TTATCGAGCATTTTGGCAACGCAGATGCCGTGCCGCAGCTGCCGGAGCGGTGCTTAAGCCGCAAGGCGGGAATTGTGCGGTGTTGCCCTAAGTCTTTCCACTTTATGATCAACCAACGAAATGAGGGAACGCCAATGGCAGCACAGATCATTACGATCGCCATCGAGAAAGGCGGAGCAGGAAAAACGGTCACTGCTTCTAACCTCGCCTATCTGATGGGCGATGAGGGTAAAAAAGTTCTTTGCATCGATACAGACCCGCAGGGAAACCTGACGAGCGCTTTGAGCGGCGGCAATGGAATTACCAGCGGCGTTTATAACGGAAGAGCTCTTTTTGATATGTTTGATGGCTTCCGTTATACAAAGACGAAGGACTATATCACCGAAACGGAATACGAAAATGTAGATATGATCCCCTGCAGCGCGCAGACGCCGCGGATCAACCAGCGTATTCCGGGAATTTTTGAGGATGCACAAACCTACTTCAAGCCGGGCGACCCGAAGTGCCTGACGAATATGGGAGAATTCCTCTATTACTTTTTAAATCAGGTCCGGGAGGACTATGATTACATCATTATTGATACCCAGCCGACCCGTGATTCACTCTTGCTGACGAATGCAATCAATGCGGCGGATTATGTGCTGATTCCCTCTCTTTGTGAGGCAAATTCGCAGGAATCGGCGTTCCGTACTTATGCGCTCTGCAATGAGCTGCGGAATACCCCCGGCAGCCATCTGAAAGGCGTTGGCGTAATTCTTACGATGGTAGTGAAAAAGGCAGCTACTACAAAAATTATCCGCGACCAGTGCAAACAGGTTTTAGGGGCTTCTCTTTATAAAACGGAGATTCCCAGCGGCCTTAGTGTGAACATGTCGGTTACGAAGCATCTTCCCGTATGCTATATGGCAAAAACACAGCCGGTTGCGGTGGCCTATGGCAAGGCTTACGAAGAACTAAAGGCTCAGCTTGCAAAGATGGGGGTGAACTGAAATGGCAATGAAAAAGAAGATGAAGGGAAACATAACGTCCCCTGCTCTCCCCGGCAAAAGTATTCTTGCAGAGGTAAACAATAACGAGGCGGGCAACATCTATAATAGTTTGTTCGCTAAAAATAGAAAAGTTGAATACGATAATAAATATATTGCGTTGGTTAATATCCGAACCAACCCGGATAACCAGATTTTCCGTGTAATGGATGACGATGAAGACATCCGCATTTTGGCGGAAGATATTAAGCGCAATGGGTTGATGCATAACCTTGTTGTATTCCCTGAACAGCGCGAAGAAGGAATGGTATATGTTTTGCTTTCCGGCGAACGGCGGTTTCGTGCATTGAATTACCTGCAAGAAAAAGGCGATGCAACATGGAATATTGTGAATTGCAATGTTGTGATAACACCTTTGTCTAAAAATGAAAGAAAAGTGCTACTGTACAGCGCAAACCTGCAGGTCCGCGGCGGATTCAGTGATGAAGCAATTCGCCGCCAGGCGATTGCGGAATTTATCACCTGCCTGCAAAAAGAACCTTATAATATGAGCAGAGAAGAAGCCCTTGGCGCGACAAAAAGCGTCAGTACCGTAAATCCACGCACGATTGAGCGGGATGCGCGGATCGAAGAGAAGCTGGAGGGCAAACTAAAAGAACTTCTAAATGATAAATTTTTAACGAGAAGCGAATGTGAGACTTATCTGCGGTTTGAAGAGGACATACAGGATGAAATCGCGGAGCGGTTTGCCAAATTGCAGGAAGTAGATTGCCATAGCAGCGATACAGAAGATGCGGGAAAGAACTATGTAGAGGTTCTTCGGGACAATCTGCATGACGCATTCAGAGAGCTGCTATACGATGCACAGCGGCAGGGAACGACCAAAGAATACGAAGCTGCTTATAAAAAGGCGATTCTTTATTTTGATGATGGTCTCGCTGAACTGAAAGGGAAAGCGGATGAATACGGCAAAGCTAAGGTAAGTAGCCAACCGAAAGAAATTTCCGCCATCGATTACGAGGGCAAAAAAGAAGCCGCCAGGGACCGTGCGCGAAAGGAACACGAGGTTACAGAAACCAAGAGCAGCATGATCCAGAAAAGTGTTCCCCAAATGGTCAAAAAATTGAATAAGGCATACAGCAGTAAGGCATTTGCAAAAGCGCTGAAAGGTGTATCCAAAGAATCCCGTAATGCAGATGTTGCGGCGCTGAATGAAATCATCGAGATTTCGATGAAGCTTAAAAACATCATAGAATCGATCGATTGATGCCGGTGGACACAATGAAAAAAGAAAGAGTTCTGATTCGTTTCCGGCCGGAAATATATGAATGCTTTGAATTGGAAGCCGCTTATCAGGGGCTTCGCGTGGGAACGATTGCCAATCAATTATTGATCAGTGAGCTCAACAAAGCAGCAAGCGTGAAACCAGAACACTGCGTTGTATTTGGATCGGAAGACTACGCTGCGATTCCGGAGGGCAAGCGAAGCAGCTATTATGTGTTGCCAGAAAGCAAAGATATTATAGAATATCTACCGGAGCAAACCGGAAAGCGGGGCGCAAAGCCGATCAATAAGCAGGTTACATTTTATCTGATGGAAGATCAGCTTGAAACGTTGAAAAAAATTGTCCGGATTCAGGATATTCGCAAATCAATGGACCACGGGCAAATTGTAACCTATCGCTTTGCCGTGTTGGGGCTGCTGCTGAACAATGAAGCGCTGGATAGAAAACCTCCGGTTATACATTAAGAGGTAGGGCAATACCGCATAATTCTAAGTGCCGATACGGCGAGCGAGGTGTGGCAGATGCTAAGCCAAAAGCGCAGATAATACTGGATGCTGCAAAGGTGAGCGCCGCCAGTGGCGGAAACAGTGAACCGAAGCAGGGGCAGCGGTCGCAGAGTGCGAGGGGCTTTTGCCCCCGAAGCACGATGCGGGTACCGCAACCCGAC
>NZ_PSQF01000166.1:0-2883 GCF_003324125.1 Subdoligranulum sp. APC924/74
AAGCCAAAAGCGCAGATAATACTGGATGCTGCAAAGGTGAGCGCCGCCAGTGGCGGAAACAGCGAACCGAAGCAGGGGCAGCGGTCGCAGAGTGCGAGGGGCCTTTGCCCCCGAAGCACGATGCGGGTACCGCAACCCGACATTATCGAGCATTTTGGCAATGCAGCTGCCGTGCCGCAGCTGCCGGAGCGGTGCTTAAGCCGCAAGGCGGGAATTGTGCGGTGTTGCCTAAAGAAAAAACGAACCATTCCGGCGCGGTCGGGTGAGCGCGCCCTACAGGGCAAAAACTCGTCTTTATTCTTCCACCACATCCCACTCCGCAAAATATTCCCGTGCTTCGGGCAAGATTTCGCGGGTGCAGGGCTGAATGTAATCGGCGGTCAGAGGGAGGTCAGCGCTGTTGGGGCCAGCTGAGATGGTGAACCGCCCGGCTTCTAGGTGCCAGACACTGTATTCGTCCGGGAAAGCCATCTGGTTGAGATTAAACCGGAACCGCACGGTGCGGCGCTGGCCCTGCGGTACGGTAATGCGGGCAAAACCCAACAGTTCCAGTTCCGGCCGCACAATGGTGGCGATGGCATCGCGGCCATACAGCTGCACCACAGTCTCGCCGTCGCAGCTGCCGGTGTTATGCACCGTGACCAACGCTTCGGCAGTGCCATCGGGGTCCACGATCAGGCTCAACGCCTCATACGCAAAGGTTGTGTAGGATAGGCCATAGCCAAAGGGGCGCAGCGGGCGGAAGTCCGACTGCCAGTAGCCGTCCGGGTTCAGGGAACCCGCCACAAAGCTTTGGCCGGTGGTCCCGCGGTGTTCAGCCATGAACATCGGCTCGTGGCCCGCGGTGCGGGGCAGCGGCAGTGGCAGGCAGCCTGCGGGGCTGTGGATACCGGCAATCAGGGCGGCCAGCTCAGTGCCGCCCCAGGTGCCGGGGGTGAATGCTTCCAGAATGGCGGCGGCGTTGGCGTAAATATGGGGGCTGGTCAGGGGACGGCCATCTGTATGGGTTACGATGGTACGCGGGTTTGCAGCCAGCACCACACGGGCCAGTTCTTCCTGCGCACCGGGCAGATCCAGGCTGGCGGCATCGTTACCTTCGCCGGTATCACAGTGGCGGCCCCAGCCATTTTTTCCGCTCAGGCACAGGATCACGGCATCCGCGCTTTCAGCGGCCGCGAGGGCGGCGGCAAAGTCGGTCTGGGTGGGGTCGAGATAATCGCAGCCCTGGGTGTAGGTGCAGTTGGGGTAAAGCTCCTGCAGGGCTTCAAAAATCGTTTTGGCTTCGGGGCGGGATTTGTGAATCTCGCGGTCGGTGGCGGCAAGGTCGTACTTGCGCACTGGTTTGGCGGTGGATTTATCGCCCACGCCTGCCATGGCACTGGAATCCTGCACCACCTGGAACATTTCCAGCATAGAGGGCTGGGTGTAGCCGCCGTACAGCAGGCGCAGGCTGCTGGCACCGGGTCCAATGACAGCCAGCTTGATGCTGCGGTCGGTAAGGGGCAGGGTGTTGCCCTCATTTTTGGTCAGCACAATGCTTTCCCGCGTGGCGCGCTGCTCGGCAGCAGCGGTGGGGGCAAACGCAGCGGCGTGGTACTGCTGCCACTGGGGGTAAGGCTCATCAAAAAGGCCAAGTTCAAATTTGAGCGTCAGCACGCGAAGAACGGCGCGGTCCAGGTAGGAGATATCCACCTTGCCTTCGGCAAAGGCGTGGGTCATGCCATCGGCATAGCCAAGGCGGTCGGGCAGCTCCATGTCCAAGCCCGCGGTCAGGCATTGCAGCGCGGCATCGGTGATATCATCCGCAGTGGCCAAGATATCGTCTAGCAGGCGTTGTACTGAGCGGTAGTCGCTGACTACCAAACCGTCAAAGCTTAGTTCGCTGCGCAAAAGGTCAGTCAGCAGCTTGCGGCTGGCGCAGACGGGGCGGCCCTCCCATTCGGAATAGCTGTTCATCACGGTGCGGATGCCCGCCTTGCGGATGGCAGCCTCGAACGGTTTGGCGAACACCTCGCGCAGTTCGCGGGCATCGGCCTGGGTGCGGGTCAGGTTCAGTCCGCCCACAGTCTGGGAGTACCCCAAAAAGTGCTTGGCGGTGGCGGCCACGCCGGTGCTCAGGTCGTCGCCCTGCAGGCCCTGCACAAATGCGCAGCTCATAGCGGCACTCAAGGTCGGGTCGCCGCCATATGTCTCATTCACGCGGCCCCAGCGCAGGTCCTTGGCAACGTCCAATACCGGCGATAATGCGTGCAGAATGCCCATGGCGCGCATCTGGGTACGGATGGTATTGGCCATATCGCGCACAAGGGCGGTATCAAAGGTGGCGCCTAGGCCGATGGAGTTGGGGTAAAGCACGGTATGCGGGACTACCGGCCCACCCAGTGCTTCGCAATGGAAGAGCGCCGGAATGCGGTGGGGCGAATGCTCCATCACATACTGCTGCACATCCCGCAGGCGGGCAGCCAGTGCTTCGGGTTCTTCGCAGATATCCAGCAGGGCAATTTCGCCGATGCCGCCGGAAAGATCTTTGGCAGTCAGGTCGGTGTCCTCACTGACCAGCATGGTGCAGCCCAGCTGGCGGACTTTTTCTTCCAGCGAAAGTTCTTTCAGCAATGCCGCAGCCCGCTGGCGCGCCGCGGTGGAGATAAGGCGGTTGGAGATGTTCATGGGCAAGCCCCTTTCTAGTTAGGAGTTAGGAAGTAGGAGTTAGGAGTTGAATAAGCAGAGCCTGATGATGGAGCCTGAAAATATCTATGGCAATACCGCATAATTCTAAGTGTCGATACGGCGAGCGAGGTGCGGCAGCTGCTAAGCCAAAAGCGCAGATAATACTGGATGCTGCAAAGGTGAGCGCCGCCAGTGGCGGAAACAGCGAACCGAAGC
>NZ_PSQF01000167.1:0-2874 GCF_003324125.1 Subdoligranulum sp. APC924/74
TTGGCAACGCAGATGCCGTGCCGCAGCTGCCGGAGCGGTGCTTAAGCCGCAAGGCGGGAATTGTGCGGTGTTGCCTTATGAAAATTTTTATGAAAACCTCTTGACTCTGACGCTGCGTAATAGAGTACGCTGGAATTGCCGCAAGGGAAGGAGGGAAAACCAATGATGACCGTAAGTGAAGTAAGCCGCCTGACCGGCGTGAGTATACGCACCCTGCAATATTACGATAAAATCGGCTTGCTGCACCCAAACGGGCACACCGAAGCGGGCTACCGCCTGTATGACGATACAGCGCTGGCAGCTTTGCAGCAGATCCTGCTGTTCCGGGAGATGGAATTCCCCTTAAAAGATATCAGACAGATCATGACCCAGCTGGGATTTGACCGCGAAAAGGCACTGACACAGCAAATGGAGCTGCTGACGCTGAAAAAGCAGCGCCTGGAAAACCTGATCGACCTTGCCCGCAGGATGCAGCAGACAGGAGGAAAGCCAATGGATTTTACCGCATTTGATACCACAAAACTGGAAGAATATGCCCGCCAGGCAAAACAGGCGTGGGGCACAACTCCGGAGTACCAGGAATTTGAGGGAAAAAGCGCCAAACGTACCCCACAAGAAAGCAATACAATCAATGCCCAGTTGATGGCTATTGTGGCGGCGTTTGGCACTTTGCAGACCCGCCCAGCCCAGGACCCGGCGGTGCAGGCACAGGTGAAAACACTGAAGGATTTCATCACCCGGCACTATTACACCTGCAATAAGCAGATTCTGGCCCAGCTGGGGCAGATGTACGCGGCGGGCGGTGAGTTTACCAAAAACATCAACGCCGCAGGCGGCCCCGGTGCGGCAGAATTTGCCGCCAGGGCGATTGAATATTATTGCAGGGGAGAAGAAACATAGGGCAATACCGCATAATTCTAAGTGCCGATACGGCGAGCGAGGTGCGGCAGATGCCGTGCCGCAGTTGCCGGAGCGGTGCTTAAGCCGCAAGGCGGGAATTGTGCGGTGTTGCCATAGGAAACAGAGCGGCACCCGGTAACATGGGTGCCGCTTTTGCTGTCACAAAATGTGGGGACGGCGTGTTAGAGAAGTGAAAGGCCTTTCTGAATAAAGGAAAAAGGAGGGAGAAGAGAATGTTCTCGGCAGATACCTTGCAGCAGGCGTTCATACAGGATTATGGCCGCCTGTGCGCACTGGCAGACAGAATTTTGCAGGACAGCCATCTGGCGCAGGATGCTGTGCAGGAAAGCTGGCTGCGGCTGAACCGGGCACGGCCCGATACGACCGATGCGGAAAAGCTGCGCCATTTGCTGCTGGTCACGGTGCGCCATACGGCCCTGAACATGCGGCGGAGCCGACGGGCCGAACCGGCAGAAGATGCAGTATTTGCCGCCCTGCCGGATGCTGGCCCGCTGCCGCAGGAAAAGCTGGAACGCAGCGAGGCCGTGCGCTGCCTGCTGGCGGCAATGCAGGCGCTGGAAGAAACCGACCGCGCCATCTTGCAGCTGCAATACGGGCAGGGCATGACCGGGGCACAAATTGCGGCAGCACTGGGGCTGCATGCCGCTACGGTGCGCCAGCGCAGCCGCCGCGCCCGGCAAAAGCTGAAACAATTACTGGAACAGGAGGACTTGACCTTATGAAAGAACCATTGGATGAACTGCTGGTGCAGGCGTGCGCCGCCCAGCAACGCGCGGATCTGGCGGCGCTGGAACAGTTGGAACCAGCCAATGTGCCAATGCCATTTGTGCCGCAGGTGCGCCGCACACCCCGGCGGCTGCTGAAAACGGTCATCATCGCTGCCGTCTGCGCAGTGCTGGCAACAACCGCCTATGCCTTTTGGCCAAGAGTTGCCGTGATCCTGGAGGGCAGCCGGGCATACCTTGCCGTGCAGGAAGCACCGCAGAACAGCATCCCCATGGAACAAATGCAGCTGACCTGGCTGCCGGATGGCTGCACCGTGACATGGGATGACAGCACCTATCAGGAATACGGCGCGTACTCCTGCCTGATCGATAACGGCAAGCAGAGTAAAGAACACCAGGTGCTGGGCATTGCCCAAATGCCGCTGGAAAACAAAGTCAACATTCAGGGCCGCGGGCCGGATGATGCCATTACCGAGGAAGATAAAGCGAACATAGAACAACAAATCATGATTGTGGATGACATTGCTGCTTTGACTGCGGAGCAGATTGAGGATTGCAGTGTGGTGGCATGGACAGCAGGGGACAGCTACTATGTGGCATCGGTGTACCGTTGGCAGGATAAAGCGGAAGTGGTGGAGATTTTGCAGGGGATACGGTAAGAACGGATGACTACACGCCCGCTGCACTGTAGGACGGGGACACCCGATCCAGCCGGACCTGAGGCCGGACTATGCATTAAAAATACGGGAGAAACAAATAAATTATTTGTAGGGGGCGGCGCCCCGGACGGGCCTGAATCTTGCCGAACATATGCTCTGTAGTGCCAAACATCGCAAAGCATTTGTAGGGGACAATGCCCCGGACGGACATGAATTTTGGCGCACATTTTAAATGACATAATATTCTATTAAACTATTGCGCGGTAGGGCGGCCATCTCCGGCCTAAGAGCCGGGATTTTCAATCCCGGTTGGCCTCCGAAACGCGCCTGCGGGCGCAGAGCCCTCTGGCCGCCGGGTGGGAATAATAACCTGCATTTTTAGGCTCTGCGTGTGGAACTATCCTTCAATCCGCTGCGCGAACAGCTTCCCTCAAGGGAAGCCAAAATACGATTGCAATGTTGACGGTCACATTTATAGTTAAGGCAACACCGCACAATTCCCGCCTGACGGCTTAAGCACCGCTCCGGCGGCTGCGGCACGGCATCTGCGTTGCCAAAATTCTCGATAA
>NZ_PSQF01000168.1:0-2763 GCF_003324125.1 Subdoligranulum sp. APC924/74
GTATTATCTGCGCTTTTGGCTTGGCATCTGCCGCACCTCGCTCGCCGTATCGGCACTTAGAATTATGCGGTATTGCCATAAAAAATCCTGCAAACAGGATAGCGGCCCCGTTTGCAGGCCATTCAGCTCAAAATTTAATAGGTGATGATCACGCCCTGGTCCTGTGCGTAAAAGCTGCACAGACCGCTGCAGGGCACAATATCCACCCGCGCATCCGGCCATTTGGCGTGGATGCCGTGTTCCAACAGGTTGGCGGCGTTCTGGTTGTTGCACTCGCTGATCAGCACCGGGCGCACACCATCATAACCGTCCTCGTCCATCTGTTCCAAAATCTTGGCAAGCACCCGCGCTTCGCCGCGCGTCTTAAAGAAAAAGTCGATTGTGCCATCTTCGGTGCGGCGGCCCAAAACGCGCATGTTCAGCCGCCCGGCAATAAAGCCCACCACGCGGCTGACCCGCCCGGCTTTGGCAAGGTTATCAAAGCTGGCCAGGGCAAACATAATGTGCCCTTTCTGTGCCCAGTTGGCCAGCTCCATGCAGATGGTATCAAAGTTGGTTCCTATCCGGATCAGCTTGTTGGCCAGCTCTGCTGCACCGGCCAGCGCACCGGAACAGCTCAGAGTATCCAACACAAAAATCTGCTTTTCGGGGTGTTCTTCCAGCACCATCTCCCGCGCGGCCAGCGCGGCGTTGTAGCTGCCCGAAAGATTATGGCTGATGGTCAGCGCAATGCTTTTGTCCGCCATCAAAAACAGCTCGGCCCATTCTTCCGGGCTGGGGCAGGCGGTGGCGCTGGCGCCGTTATAATCCGTCATGGCCTGCAGCATGGCTTTGGTGTTCAGGGTGGGCAAGTCCACAAACTCGCGCTCGCCAACGCGAATCTTGAATGGAACCAATGCAAACTGAACCCCCGGTGCAGTGTCCGGCAGGGTACGGATCTCACAAGAAGAGTCCGATGCGATCATCCATTCCATAAAAAGTCCTCCTGTAACGCAGGCAAAAAGCTGCGTAATCAGCCGGAACAATCCGGCATTTTTTTGGCGCGCTCGTGGCCGCCGTGCCGCGGCGGGGCCAACCCCCAGGCCGCGGATACTATTTTCTAATTCTATTATACGGGCCGCCCAACAAAGCGTCAAGCAAGAAAAAACAGCAAGTGTAAAAATTAGCGCCTTTTCCCGGCGGGCTATTGCGCCAATGTGTGCAGCGGGGTATAATATCTATATCTGTTGCTTTTGCCCTCCGGCGCGCCGGGGCTGCTGATAAAAGGAGAAAATAAACCCTATGGCTGATTATTACCACTACCGCCAAAAGATAGAAAAACAGCGCCGCCGCCGCAACGCGGTAGTTGCCCTGATGGTGGTGCTGATCATACTGTGTGCAGCTGCAGGCTTTTTCTGGATGTCCCGCCACAATCAGCAGGCGAACACCCCCCAGGCGGAGCCTACCATGCCCACAGCGGAAACTGCTGCCACGGCAACCCCGGAGCAGCCCGAACCCACCGCTCAAACGCCGGGTAACCCCCAGCGCCTGCTTCCCGCCGTGGATAACGCCGCGTGGGATACAGCCACCCCGGTGGAACAGACCATAGATCTGGAGTACCTGAACACCGATTCCCGCATGGCCGCCCTGCCTGCCCTTGGCACCGTGGAGCGCAGCCACTTTGACACCGTTACTTTTTTGGGTGACAGCATTACCGAGGGCATGGAGTGTTATGCCACCGGCTACCAGAACGCCCATGTGCGTGCCTATCGCGGTGCCGGCCCGGAAAGCGTTGTCTATAATACCACCGTCAAGGATCACATCCGCAATGTGCAGGAACCGGCCTTTGACGCCGTGGTGGAGACCCAGCCCGATGCGCTGTATATCCTGTTCGGCACCAACACCCTGGTCAACGGCAGCGAGGACACCGCCACCAAGTTCATCACCTATTATGAAAAAATGATCGACATGTTCCACGAAAGCCTGCCGAACGTACCGATCTATGTGCAGTCCATCCCCGGCGTTCAGGAATGGGTCAAGGATTCCAAGCCCGGCTTGCAGAATGACCGCATCAAGCTGGTCAACAACCTGCTGGCTAACATGGCGCTGCGCAAGGGCTGCTACTTTGTCAATATTGCCGAAGCCCTGAATCAGCCCGATGGCAGCCAGATTGACGAATACGAAGCCGATGGCATCCACATGCAGCCGGTAGGCTATACCGCCTGGTGCAACTATCTGGCAACCCATACGGCATGGGATCGCCGCAACACCTATGCGGGCGAAAATCCGCTCTATATCCTGGGCAGCTGATGCTGCCCGCGCCTTTATGCGGCATCAACAACATAAGCACAACAAATGCACTGCCAACCCCCGTTTTGCTGCGGGGCAAGGCAGTGCATTTTGTTCTATTTGCATAGAAAAAACGGCGGGATATTTCGCGGTATTAAATCGTTTTTTGTCTAGTTTAACAAGGATTCCTGCAAATGTGTGTCAATTTTACACAAATCGACCCAGCAACTTACGAAAATTTTAGCGCTTTATTACAGAAATCTCTTGAAATTCCGCTGCAAAACAGGTAATATAAATATAGCAAAAACAAATTGGGTGCAGTTTATGCCGGAACAGGCAGCAGGAACAGGAATTTGTGCTGTTCTTTGTATCATCAGCGCATAGCCTGCCTCAATCAGAGGTGTTTCCGGAAACCTAAGGCAACACCGCACAATTCCCGCCTGACGGCTTAAGCACCGCTCCGGCGGCTGCGGCACGGCATCTGCGTTGCCAAAA
>NZ_PSQF01000016.1:0-44274 GCF_003324125.1 Subdoligranulum sp. APC924/74
TTTTGGCAACGCAGATGCCGTGCCGCAGCCGCCGGAGCGGTGCTTAAGCCGCAAGGCGGGAATTGTGCGGTGTTGCCTTTGCTTTTATTATAGTCTATTCCGCTTTTTTCGCCTAGGCTTTTTTACAAAATTCTGCGGCGGAATTTCAGTCAATCACGGTTTTCGTGCGGCCGATGCCCACCACGGCGGAGGTCAGCTTTTTCCAGGTGTTGCAGCCGCACACCCCGTCTGCCGTCAGGCTGAAGCTACGCTGGGCGGCGCGCAGGG
Source organism: Subdoligranulum sp. APC924/74 (assembly GCF_003324125.1). Classification (NCBI taxonomy): domain Bacteria; kingdom Bacillati; phylum Bacillota; class Clostridia; order Eubacteriales; family Oscillospiraceae; genus Subdoligranulum; species Subdoligranulum sp. APC924/74. Next base: position 268 of record NZ_PSQF01000016.1, read on the forward strand.
CATCATAAGTGTTCTTGCCAAAAGCGCCGTCCAGCGTTTTGGTGCTGTAGCCCAGGGCGTTCAGGGCGTCCTGCAGAATCAGCACATAGGTGTTTTTATCGCCGCGGCGGCAGGTGGGGTATCCGGATGTGGTACCGGAGCAGGCCGGGGTGCCGTAACGGCGGTCAAAGTGCACCCAGGTGGGCGTCATGGAAAGCGGCTCCACATAACCCCAGGCCCTTGTGGCCGTGGCGGCGGCGTGGATGCGTTGGCGGATGGCGCTGCTGGTGCCCTGGCCCACATCAAAGGCAACGCCCGCATAGTGTTGGCTGGCCGTGCCGTGGCCGCCCTCCCAGATGCGCTTGAAAGCATACCCCACCGGGATGCCCGCCCCATACCGGCGGCGGGTCAGATTCCATGCTTCCATCGCGCGCGTTGTGGTCCACAGCACCCGCGCGTTGGATGACCCCCGGAACTCCCGCACGCTCAGCGTTCTGCCATAACTGTACGGCATCGGGTCGTTTTCGTTCAGGTTGTTGTATACAAGCATACGTTTTTCGTATGAGTCGTAAACATAGAGCTTTGCCATGGGTAGCCTCCTCTCTCGAATCAAGGAACAGTCAGGAAGTAGGAGTTAGGAGTTAGGAGTTAGGAGTTTAAGGTACGGCTTACGCCACGTTTTGGATATTAGCGCCATGAAAACTTTAAGTTTTCAGCAAAAATTTTCACCCAACTCACTCCCACAACTCCTAACTCCTCCTTCCTAACTCCTAACTTAAAGCATCTGCTTTCAGCTGCTTCCAAACGCTGTCATCTACTACTCCCAGCGGGGTGATGTTATTGGCGATCTGCCAGGCTTCCAGGGCGGTTTGGGTGGCGGTGTCAAACTCGCCGGTTTCGGGCACAAAGCTGGCGGAGCAGTCCTGCGCGGCGATCTCGTTCAGCCACCGCTGCACCTGCAGCACCGCCGGGCCGCTGCTGCCAAGGGTCAGGGCGGCACCGGGCCAGACCTCCTGCGGTTCCGGCGCGGCGGATGCCGGGTTGACTGCCCCCAAGCTTAACGCTGCGCGGTAAAACGCCAGCCAGTCTGCCGGGGTCACTTCCCCGGTCACGGTGCGGCCTAACGTCTGCTGGGCGCTGCGCACGGTGGTTTCCAGGGCATCGTCAAAGGTATCCGTCAGGCCGCTTGGGGTGATTTCCGGCAGGAACTGGGCCAAGAATTCCAAAATCTGGGACAGGATGCGAATTTTCTGGCCGCTGTCCCCCACTTTCAGAGTTTCTTCGGGGGTATCCGGTGCGCGAGCTGTCACCGCGGGGCCGCTGGCGCTGACCTGTTGGGCGGAATCATAAATGCTCTGCCAGGTCAGCCGCCCCACCACGCCATCCACCGTCAGGCCCGCGTGTTCCTGCCAGGCAATGACCGCCCTGCGGGTGGCTGCGCCGAACGTTCCGTCCACCGTCACTGTGGGCACATCCCGATAATAGGCGGCCAACAGGCGCAGGTTATATTGCAGCGCCCGCACCGGGGTGCCGGTGCTGCCCTCCCGCAGGGTTGTCACAAACTGGCCGGGCTGAATGTTCTGCCCCACCAGATTGTTGGCCACGGCAAGGCCGACCTCGTTCAGTTTGGCCCAGGTCCCGGCCCCCACCACGCCGTCTGCCGTCAAGCCGAACAGCCTCTGGAACGCCCGCACTGCACTGGCGGTGCCACTGCCAAAGCTGCCGTCCACCGTCACGTTGGAAAGGCCGGTATAATTTTCTGCAGCCAGTCTGAGCCAGAACTGCACCAGCCGCACCGCGTTTCCGCGGCTGCCGGTGCGCAGAGCGGTGCCAGGGTAAGCGGTGCCGCCGGCATCGCTCTGGGCGTTCACCCACTCGGCGTACAGTTCCTGCCAGGTCGTCTGGCCCACCACGCCGTCCTGTGTCAAACCCTCCGATTTCTGGAATGCCTTGACCGCGCGTTCCGTGGCCGCGCCAAAGCTGCCATCCACACGGACGGACGGCAGATCGGAATCAAACTGCGCCAGGCTGGACAGCCAGAACTGCACCTGCTCCACGCTTCGCCCGGTACTGCCGCGGCGCAGCACGGTTCCCGGCCACGCCCCGGCGCTCTGGGCACCGGTAAAGGTTTCACCCTCGCTGGTCAGCTCGGCAAGGTCCTTGACGCTGACATAGATATAGCTGATCTTATACCAGGTCGCCTTGCCCACCACACCGTCCACAGTCAGGGAAAACTGCTTCTGGAACTTTTTCACGCTGTTCTCGGTGGCTTCATCAAACGTTCCGGTAATGGCCGGTTTGCCGAAGGACGGGTAGTCCTTGGCAATGCGGGAGAGCTGTTTTTGCAGCACGTTGACCGCGGTGCCGGTGCTGCCGCGGCGCAAGGGGCTGCCGGGGTAGCTTTGCGGAATGGACGCAATGTTGTTGGTGGTGATCAGCTGCACCCGGCTGCCATAGTAATACCGCAGAATTTCCAGGGCGCTTTTGCCCTCCTTGGCGCGCTCCACAGTGCCCCATTGCTTCATGCCGGGGCAGGTCACGCTTTTGCCATCGCAATACTCGGTATAATAGGGTTCGGTGTCCCCCGTGCGGCGCACATAGGTGTTGAACAGCTCGGCAGTCAGGCGCTCCATCACGGCAAACACCGTGCGCCCCCGCACATACGCCTGGTCCACCCCCGGCGAGTTGGTAATGTTAAAGCTGTAGCCCCGGCTGGGGTACCATTCGGTCCAGATGCGGTTCAGCGCCAGGCTGATCTGCGCCAGAATGTTGGCCCGCAGCGCCTGCTCCGGCCAGGTGGGATATACCTCACTGGATGCGACATTGGCAATGTAATCCTGGAAGCTGACCGTCACGTTTGCTGCACTGGCCGCCGGGCGGGCCAGGTGGACGGTAATTTTCTTCGGCACCACCACCTCGCTCAGCACGCGGGCATCGGCGCACTGGCCGATGGGGGCCGGGCCGCTGCCGCCGTCCCCGGCAAACAGCGGGTGTTCTGGGATCGTTTCCGGCTCCACTTCGGGCAGGGTGCGGGCAGCGGGCAAAAATTGCAGCCGCGCCACCGTCTGATGCCCGGCAAACACCTGCACCCCCTCCAGTTCGATCGTCTGGAAGCCAGTCATCTCCGCCCGCAGCTGATACACCGCATAGGGGCGCACCGTGGTGTTGGCTTCATCCAGGCTGTAGGCTTCGTCCGGGGCAGTCAGCACCAGTTCCGGGGCGGAACCGACATCGTTGGTGGTCAGGCGTGCAATCTGTGTTCCCGCTTCGTTCAGCACCAGCACCGTCACGCCGGGCAGCGGCGCAGCGTTTTCGGCCAGTGCTGTATACACTTGCAAGGTTCCACTTGGCATAAAAACACCTCCTGCACTACCCTATGCCGCAATGCGGCAGGGCGTGCAGGAGGTGTTTTGTTATAGTTTTACTATTTGGGGTTACTGCGGTTCTTTGGCAAAGAACTCTTTCACCAGCTTGGCCACCGTTCCGGAAAGCAGCAGCAGCGCGATCAGGTTGGGGATGGACATCAAGCCGTTGAAGGTATCCGCAATGCTCCACAGCAGGCCCAGGTCCACGGTAGCGCCCAGGATGGCAACAAAGGAGTAAACGACCAGGAAAGGCCGCACCACTTTGTCGGTGTGGAAGAGATACTCAATGCAGCGGGAGCCGTACAACCCCCAGCCGATGATGGTAGAAAATGCAAAGCAGCACAGCGCCACCGCCGTGAACAGCGATGCCCAGCCGCCATAGGTGAGGGTAAAGCCGGAGATGGTCAGCTCTGCACCGGCGGCCTGGCCGTAATGGACCGACGTGCCGCTGCACAGGATGACCAGCGCCGTCAGGGTACAGATTACAATGGTATCGGCAAATACTTCAAAGATGCCAAACACGCCCTGCTTGACCGGCTTTTTGGTGTCAGCGCAGGCATGGGCAATGGAGCCGGTGCCAAGGCCCGCTTCGTTGGAAAATATTCCGCGGGAAACACCTTTCTGCATGCTCAGGAACAAGCTGCCCACTGCGCCGCCGGTAAAGGCCGCCGGGTTGAACGCCCCCGCCACAATGGAGGTGAACACCTCCGGAAGACGCGGCAGGTTGAGCAGCACCACACCCAGAGCCAGCACCACATAGGTCAGCGCCATAAAGGGCACCAGCTTTTCGCTGACACTGCCAATGCGCTTCACGCCGCCCAGCAGCACCAGCGCCACCAGCATGGCCACTACAATGCCGATGACCAGGTTGACGGTTGCCATAGCTTTATCGCTCACAACGGCATACTGGTTCAGGGCGGCATCAATGGCGGTGATAATGGTGTTGACCTGCGTGGCGTTGCCGGTGCCGAACACCGTCAGCACGCCGAACAGAGCATAAATGGCGGCCAGCCAGCGCCAGTGTTTGGCAAGGCCATTTTTGATGTAATACATCGGGCCGCCCACTAGCTCGCCATTGGCATTGCGCTCCCGGAAGTGTACCGCCAGCGTGACCTCCGAAAATTTGGTGCACATGCCCAGCAGGGCGGAACACCACATCCAGAACACCGCGCCCGGCCCGCCGATGGCAATAGCCCCCGCCACACCGGCAATGTTGCCGGTACCCACGGTGGCCGCCAGCGCGGTACACACCGCCTGGAAGGGGGTCATTGCACCATCGGAAGCATCCCGCTTGCGGAACATGCGGCCAATCGTGGTTTTGATGGCATAGGGGAATTTGCGGATCTGGATAAAGCCGGTGCGCACACTGAGCAGCAGCCCCACGCCGATGATGCACACCATGGCGGGAACGCCCCAGATAAAGTTGTTGACTGCCTGGTTGACAGCCGCGATCGTTTGCAGCATATGTTGTACCCTTACTTTCCCTTACAAATCTCGTAATCTTTACATTATACCGAAAAAACTGTTCCCTGTCCAGTTTTTGCCGCCCGGTTTACGAGGTCTGCACGCAAAAAATGTTGCTCCTTGAGTTATACGATTTGTTTTGCGTTTGCATTGTATAACAAGCGGTATAATTCAAGGTATAAATACAGCCCGTATTCCGGCTGCTTGGGGCGGAATACGGGCTGTATCATTGAAGCAAGACTTTTTCTGTTTGATCTAAGGCAACACCGCACAATTCCCGCCTTGCGGCTTAAGCACCGCTCCGGCAGCTGCGGCACGGCATCTGCCGCACCTCGCTCGCCGTATCGGCACTTAGAATTATGCGGTATTGCCCTAACTCAGCTTGGAGAAAACAAGCTTGATGAAAAGGCTTTGGGGAAAATTGAAGGATTACTCCTTGACTGCCTGGAATGCCTGCTCCAGATCAGCGATCAGGTCGTCGGCATTCTCGGTACCGATGGACAGGCGGATGGTGTTCTGGTAGATGCCCTGGTCCAGCAGTTCCTGCTCGCTGAGCTGGCTGTGGGTGGTAGTGGCCGGGTGGATGACCAGGCTCTTAACGTCAGCAACGTTCGCCAGCAGGCTGAAGATCTTCAGGTGGTCGATGAACGCATGAGCTTCCTTCACACCGCCCTTGATCTGGAAAGTGAAGATGGAAGCACCGCCGTTGGGGAAGTACTTCTGGTACAGCGCATGATCCGGGTGATCCGGCAGGCTGGGATGGTTGACCTTTTCCACCTGCGGGTGGTTGGCAAGGTATTCCACGATCTTTTTGGTGTTCTCGGCATGGCGCTCCACGCGCAGGCTCAGAGTCTCAACACCCTGCAGCAACAGGAATGCGTTGAACGGGCTGATGGTAGCGCCGGTATCACGCAGCAGGATGGCACGCACATAGGTTACGAAAGCAGCCGGGCCGGCAGCGTCCACAAAGCTGATGCCGTGGTAGCTGGGGTTGGGTGCTGCAATGGCGGGATAGTTGCCGGAAGCAGCCCAGTCGAACTTGCCGCCGTCCACGATGATGCCGCCCAGGGAGGTACCATGGCCGCCGATGAACTTGGTGGCGGAGTGAACAACGATGTCTGCGCCGTGCTCCAGCGGGCGGATCAGGTACGGGGTGCCGAAGGTGTTATCCACAACAACCGGCAGGCCGTGCTTGTGGGCGATTTCTGCGATAGCGTCCAGATCGGGGATATCAGCGTTGGGGTTGCCCAGGGTTTCCAGGTAGACCAGGCGGGTGTTCTCCTGGATGGCATCCTCGATCTCTTTCAGGTTGTGGGCATCCACAAAGGTAGCGGTGATGCCAAAGTTGGGCAGGGTATGCTCCAGCAGGTTGTAGCTGCCGCCGTAAATGGTCTTCTGGGCAACCACATGGCCGCCGTTCTGGGCCAGGGCCTGGATGGTGTAGCTGATAGCGGCAGCACCGGAAGCAACAGCCAGGCCAGCCACGCCGCCTTCCAGGGCAGCGATGCGCTTTTCCAGCACATCCTCGGTGGGGTTGGTCAGACGGCCGTAAATGTTGCCGGCATCGGTCAGGCCAAAGCGGGCAGCTGCGTGGGCAGAGTTGTTAAATACGTAAGAAGTGGTCTGATAAATGGGAACGGCGCGGGCACCGGTAGCCGGATCGGCCTCTTCCTGGCCAACATGGAGCTGAAGCGTTTCAAAATGCAGTTTGTTCTCAGACATTGCAATTACCTCCAAAATTTTGCGGTCAAATTCTCATATCTCAAATTGTTCGGAATGATTCGATAGAAAAACGCCCGGTATCCCCGCATTTTCTGCATGCGTCTGGTTACCGGGCGTACTTACCTGTTTTATAAGCCTGGGCGGTCACATTCGGCTCCAAAGCGGTGCCGATACGCCCCCAGCCTGTTGTACAGCCCGGAAGTGTGACATTCGGCCACAGCGGAAGTTTGCGCGCAGCAAAGTGTTAAAAATAGCGTTCATTGTTGTGTGCTCCCTTCCGTTCAAAATCTCAACCAGCGCATTTCCTTTAACATACTAGGCTGGTTGGTATGTGTGTATTATAGCAGTCCTGCCCCCTACTGTCAACCCTTTCCAACAAAAAAGTGCAAAAAATCCCGCCGCCGGAGTTCCGGCAGGCGGGGCAGAACATATTGGCGTGTTACCGCGCTTTATTTTACATAACCCATCAGACTGGGCAGAGCCAGGCTGATCTGCGGCACATAGGTGACCAGCATCAGCACAGCAAAAATCGCGGCAAAATAGGTGATCAGCTGTTTGAACACCGTTTCGATCTTGACGCCGCCGACCTTAACGCCGACAAACAGCGTGGTGCCGACCGGCGGGGTGATGGTGCCGATGCACAGGTTGAAAATCAGCATGATGCCAAAATGGATGGTGTTCATGCCCAAAGCCTGGCAGACCGGCAAAAAGATGGGGGTAAAGATCAGGCAGGCAGGGGTCATATCCATAAAGGTGCCAACCACCAGCAGGATGATGTTAATGAGGAACAGGATCACATACCTGTTGCTGCTGATGGAAAGCAGGGCGCTGGACACCAGGGACGGGATGTTGGTGAACGCCATGACCCAAGACATGATGCTGGACACGCCGATCAGGAAGATGATGATGCCGGTCATCTCGGCACTTTCGCGCAGGATCTTGGGGATTTCTTTCAGTTTGATGGATTTATAGCCAAACAGGGAGAGCAGCAGGCTGTATACAACGGCCACAACGGAACCTTCGGTTGCGGTGAACACACCGCCGATGATGCCGCCGATGACAATGATAATGAGCAGCAGCGCCGGGATAGCCTGCAAGATGGTGTGAATGGCCTCCTTAAAGGTAAAGGAAGTCTTGCTGCGGTAGCCGTGCTTTTTGGCAAAGAAGTAGATTACGATCATGCAGGCCAGACCCCACAGGATACCGGGCAGGTAGCCGGCCATGAACAATGCGGCAACTGAAGTGCCGCCGGACACCAGCGAGAAGGTGATCATAACGTTGCTGGGAGGGATCAGCAGACCGGTGGGGGCGGTGGCAATGTTGGCGGCAGCGGAGAAGTTGGGGTCATAGCCTTCTTCTTTTTCGATGGGGCCGATGATGGAACCCATGGCGGAAGCAGCAGCCGTGCCAGAGCCGGAGATTGCGCCAAACAGCATGTTGGCAATCACGTTGGTCTGTGCCAGGGCGCCAGGGGCGCGGCCGGTGATGAGCTTGGCCAGGTTGATCAGGCGGACCGCAATGCCGCCTTTATTCATAATATTGCCGGCCAGGATAAAGAACGGGATTGCCAGCAGGCTGAACATGGAAATACCGGAGAAAATGCGCTGCGCGCCGGTAACAACGGCAACTTCAAGGTCCATAATGGGCAGGATGGCAACCACGGACGAAATGCCGAGCGCCACCGCGATGGGCACGCCTGCGATCAGCATAATGACCAGCAGGATCAGGATGATCAGCCCGGAAACAAGAGCAATGTTCATTGTGTTTTCCTCCTCATTCTGCGCTGGTAGAGCTGTGTTCTTCCACGCTGTCGGTGGCAAGGTCAATGATGTTCAGTACCGAATACACCACGATCAAAGCACCGGACAGCGGCAGAACGGTGTACACCGTGCCCATGGGGATGCCCAGAGAAGCTGTGACCTGGGTCATGGTCAGCTTCATGATGCTGACACCACCGTACAGCATAACAACGGCAGCCAGCAGCAAGACCAGGCATTCGCTGATGATCTCCAGCACCTTGCGCGGGGTGCCGGTGATCTTATCGGCCAAAAAGCCCATCCGCATATGGTCGCGCTTGCCAAACACCAGCGCGCTGGAAAGCAGGGCCATCCAGGTAAAGCTGTAGGTCAGCAGTTCTTCCGAAACGGTGGAGGGGCGGCCAAAGAAATAGCGTGTCACGATCTGGTAGGTGCCAACCACGACCATGGCGGCAAACAGCAGGGCGCAGACCCAGCTCAGGACGGTATCCAGCCCATGGCGGAACTTATGTAAAGATTTCATTGTGCGCTGCCCTCCTCATATTCTGCATTGATGGCCTGGATATGGTCATACAGGTCCTGGATGTCCGGGTTGGCATCCAGCATTTCCTGCTGCACATTGCTGACCTTATTGCTGAACTCGCTGATATCCACATCAATAAAGGTCACGCCCATATCATTCTCGGCAATCTGCTTGGCTTCCTCCACCTGGTCATCCCAGCAGGAAAGCTCTTCCTCGGTGGAAAGGCGGGCGGCCTCCTTGAAGACAGCCAGCTCTTCCTCGGACAGGCTGTTCAGGAATTTCAGGTTGCCAACCAGCATATCCGGCACCATCTGGTGCTTGGTGTAGGAGAAATACTTGGCAACTTCGCCGTGCTTGTTGTTGGTCAGGGCCAGCTCGTTGTTCTCCGCACCGTCAATAACATGCTGCTGGATGGCTGTGTACACATCGCCGAAGCTCAGCGGAGTGGCGGCAGCGCCAAAGGCCTGCACCATCTTAACGCTGGCGGGGCTCTGCTGCACGCGGATCTTCAGACCTTTCAGGTCATCGGGGGTATAAATGGGAGTAGTTGCATAGAAATTGCGGGTACCGGCATTATACCAGGTCATCACGCGGAAACCGGCTTCATCGGTGGAATCATACACGTTTTCCATGTAATCGGTATCATTCATGACGGCATGGTAAGCTTCTTCTGAGGTGAACAGGTAGGGCATGCTGAAAATCTCGTACACATCGGCAAAGGTTTCCAGGTTGGCGGTACCGGCCACGACAAAGTCAATCGCGCCGGTCTGGGTCAGCTCGATGGCTTTCTGGGCAGAGCCAAGCAGCTCATTGGGGAAGATCTGAACCTCGTATTTATTGCCCAGGTTGGCTTCCACATATTCTTTGAACTTGAGCAGGCCAAGGTGTTCGGGGTGGGTTTCGGACTGTGCATGAGAAATGCGAATGATGCGCTTGCCGCCCGTCAGTGAGCCGGAACAACCGGTTGCCGCTGCCAGCATAACGCCGCAGATGCCCACGCACAGCATTTGCTTGAGGTATTTCATGGGGGTTCCTCCTTCTTTATATTCCGCTGGGCCGGCCCGCAGCGCACAGCACGCCGCAGTGTTTGCTCATAACCCATTGATTCTAATTAGCATTATATGTTTTATTTTTAGCTTTGTAAATATCACATTATTGTAAAATGTAACGTAAACATATGTTTATTTTTGTGTATTCTGATTTCGCAAGGTTTTTTCGCACGTATTTTGCGCATGTAATTTTATTATCAAGCGATTTTTGCTTTATCTTTTTCTTTATATATAAGGGCCATATAGGAGTCCGGCGCAGCGGAGCGCTGGCGCTGCGCCCCGGCCCTATCGTTTGGCGGCATAAAATAACAGATGCCCCGCCTGCCAAACGGCGGAGCATCTGCTCAGATCACATATTCGTTGCCCGCATCGGGGTACTGCATCAGGTCGGCCAGTGTCACGCTGTCCAGGTATTCGCTGATCATACCGTCCAGCTTGTACCACAGCGGATAGGTGCGGCATTCTGCCATGCGCGGGCAGGCAGGGGCACCTTCTTCCAGGCAGGCAACAGTTGCCAGGCTGCCCTCCGTCAGGCGCAGAATACTGCCCACGGTGTACGTTTCCGGCGCGCGGGTCAGCTTGTAGCCACCGCCCTTGCCGCGCAGACCTTCCAGAAAGCGCTGCTGGACCAACACCTTTAAAATGCTTTCCAGATATTTTTCGCTGATCTCCTGGCGCGCTGCAATTTCTTTCAGCGGCACATAGCCTTCGCTCTGGTGCTCGGCCAGGTCAATCATAACGCGCAGGGCATAGCGCCCTTTTGTTGATACCATCATAAGTGGATCATCCTCCGTATTTTCTAATACCTAGTATATAACAAGGTTAATGGGAAAACAAGCCTTTGAAAAAATAAAAAAATCGAAATACCCTATTGACAAACGGGTTAATGGGGTTTATAATCCCTATAAACCCAGACGAAAGGTTGGTAATTAAACATGAAGTGATGTCGAGTCTTGGAGCTGTAACACGAAATCATCCATTCAATTCCAACATTTTATATAAAATAAAACATTTTTTGATTTACATAGAGAGAGGGTTCACTATTATGAGTAAGATTTATACCTCCGCAGACCAGCTGATCGGCCATACCCCGCTGCTGGAACTCACCCACATTGAAGCCGCCGAAGGCCTGGAAGCCAAGCTGCTGGCTAAGCTGGAATACTTCAATCCCGCCGGTTCCGTCAAGGACCGCATTGCAAAGGCAATGCTGGACGATGCCGAAGCTGCCGGCAAGCTGAACAAGGATACCACCATCATTGAGCCGACCTCCGGCAACACCGGCATCGGCCTGGCCAGCGTGGCAGCTGCCCGCGGCTATAAGATCATCATTGTCATGCCCGAAACCATGAGCGTGGAGCGCCGCCAGCTGATGAAAGCTTACGGTGCCGAGCTGGTTCTGACTGAAGGCGCCAAGGGCATGAAGGGCGCTATCGCCAAGGCTGACGAGCTGGCCAAGGAGATCCCCAACAGCTTTGTTGCCGGCCAGTTTGTGAACCCCGCCAACCCGAAGGCCCATTACCAGACCACCGGTCCCGAAATCTGGGAAGACACCGACGGCCAGGTTGACGTTTTTGTTGCCGGTGTTGGCACCGGCGGCACCGTGACCGGCGTTGGCACCTACCTGAAAGAGCAGAACCCCAACGTAAAGGTTGTTGCTGTTGAGCCTGCTTCCAGCCCGGTTCTGAGCCAGGGCAAGTCTGGTGCCCACAAGATCCAGGGCATTGGCGCTGGCTTTGTGCCCGATGTTCTGAACACCAAGATCTATGACGAAGTCATCCCCGTTGAGAACGACGACGCTTTTGCCACCGGCAAAAAGGTTGGTCATTCTGAGGGCGTACTGGTTGGCATTTCTTCCGGCGCTGCTGTGTGGGCTGGCATCCAGTTGGCAAAGCGTCCCGAAAACAAGGGCAAGACCATTGTTGTTCTGCTGCCCGATACCGGCGACCGTTACCTGAGCACCCCGCTGTTCGCCGACTAATTAGCCATTACACGATTCTCATATCTCCTTACCAAAACAGCTGCTCCCCGCCTTGCGTGGGGAGCAGTTTGTGGTATAATAACATCTAGATTGGAGTGTACTTCTATGATCCCGACCCCTGAACAGGCTTATGCACTGGTGTGCGATTATAACGAAGGTGAGTTCCACCGCAAGCACGCCCGCATTGTGGGCGATGTGATGCGCTGGTATGCCAACGAGCTGGGCTATGGTGCCGAAGCGGATTTCTGGCAGACCGTGGGCATCCTGCATGATCTGGACTTTGAGCAGTGGCCGGAACAGCACTGCACCAAAGAGCAGGAGCTGATGCGGGAAAAAGGCATTGATGAGCGCATCATCCACGCAACGGCCAGCCACGGCTGGAACCTGACGGTGGATATTAAGCCGAAGCACGAAATGGAAAAGGTGCTGTATGCCGCCGATGAGCTGACTGGTCTGATCGGTGCCTGCGCCATCATGCTGCCCAGCAAGAGCGTGCAGGATCTGGAAGTAAAAAGCCTGAAAAAGAAGTTCAAGAACAAAAAGTTTGCCGCCGGGTGCTCCCGTGATGTGATCACCTCCGGTGCAGAACTGTTGGACTGGGACCTCGACACCCTGTTTGAAAGGACGCTGGCTGCCATGAAGGCCAGCGGAAATGTGGACTGAATGGCAGAAAAAGTTCTTGTCGCCATGAGCGGCGGCGTTGATTCCAGTGTTGCGGCGTATTTATTGCAGCAGCAGGGCTATGCGTGCATCGGCGTTACCATGCGCCTGTATGAAAACGAAACAGCAGGCATCCCCCGCGGGCACACCTGCTGCTCACTGGACGATGTGGAGGATGCCCGTGCCGTTGCCTATGACCTGGGCATGCCCTACTATGTGCTGAATTTTACGGAAGAGTTTGACGAAAAAGTCATCCGCAAATTTGTGCAGGTCTACCAGAACGGCGGCACCCCCAACCCCTGCATTGATTGCAACCGCTACCTGAAATTCGACCACCTGCTGAACCGTGCGCGGGAGCTGGGGTGCGATTATATCGCCACCGGCCACTATGTGCAGCGCTGGCAGGATGAAAATGGCCGCTGGGGGCTGCGCAAGAACGATGACCCCGGCAAGGACCAGAGCTATGTACTTTACTCTTTAACGCAGGACCAGCTGGCCCACACGCTGTTCCCCCTGGGCGGCATGCACAAGGACGCCGTGCGCGCCATTGCCGAGGAACAGGGGCTTTGCAATGCCCGCAAGCATGACAGCCAGGACATCTGCTTTGTGCCGGACGGCGATTACGCCGCCTTTTTGGAGCGCTATACCGGCCAGCCCATGCAGCCCGGCAATTTTGTAGACGAGCAGGGCCATGTGATCGGCCGGCACAAGGGGGCCGCGCGGTACACCATCGGCCAGCGCAAGGGGCTGGGCATCAGCGCCGAAACGCGGCTGTTTGTTTCCGGCAAGAACATGGCGGAAAACACCGTGACGGTGGGGCTGGAAAGCGCGCTGTTCCACTCATCCTTACTGGCGGACGAGTGGAACTGGATCGCCGCACCGCCCGCCGTGGGCCAGCCGCTGCCCTGCACGGCCCGCACCCGCTACCACCAGCCGGAACGCCCGGCCACCGCTACCCTGCTGCCGGATGGCCGCGTGCGGGTGGATTTTGCCGCCCCCCAGCGCGCCATTGCCCCCGGCCAGGCCGTTGTGCTGTACAACGGCGAAAGCGTAATCGGCGGCGGAACGATTTTGAATGTGGAATAATCTCTGATAGGCACACCCCTGGGAATCTTTCATGATTCCCAGGGGTGTATTTTTATTTTATGGCAACACTGCACAATTCCCGCCTTGCGGCTTAAGCACCGCTCCGACAGCTGCGGCACCTCGCTCGCCGTATCGGCACTTAGAATTATGCGGTATTGCCTTATCTTCAAGTAGGAATACCGGTTCTTGGATTTTCTACTTATTTTGTATCTTTACGATTTTTTCAACGCCAGAACGCATAGGCCGCATATCCGTTGCCAAGTGGCTCGATGCTGAAGTGATACCAGGTACACAGCCCTACAATGGCCAGAGCTGCCACGATCACCAGTACCACCGCCAATGTAAGTTTCTTTGAAAAAATTTTCTTGATGTTATCCAAAAGTTCTTTCATACTGTCCCCTTCCTGTTTTACTGTAAAATTGCCGGATTTTCGCCAGATTTTTATTTTGGCTCTTTCCTCCTTTCTTTTCTGTCATCATAGCAGGCCGCATGTACTTTGTCAACAATATTGTTCTATAAATAGTATTTACGTCATATAATATTTGGGGTATACTGGAAGTATCCTGAACTGTCAGAAAGGGTTTGCTTGTGGGTGTTACAGAGAATTTGAAGCGCGGTGTAACCGAGCTTGTGCTGCTGGGGTTATTGACCCAGCAGGATATGTATGGATACGAAATGGCGCAGGCCCTGCGCGATCGGAGCAGCGGGAAGTTTGTTCTGCTGGAAACTTCTATGTATCCCACCCTTTACCGCCTGCAGGACCACCACTATATCTCCTCGTATGAAGAGCTGGTCGGCAGGCGGCGGAAACGCACCTATTACCATATTGAGCCCGCCGGAACGGCCTACTATCAAAAAATTCTGGCAGAATACCTGACCGCACAGGAGGGTATCCAGGCCATCTTAAAAAGTTGCACGGAGAAAGGAAGCCCCGAATGAAGATTCCTGCACAACAAAACGGAAATCCGCTGGCAGCCTGTTATTGCAGTCAGCTGGATAAAGCGTTATCTGAGGTCAACTATGCCAAACCGTTAAAGCGCCAGTTTTTAAGCCAGATGCAGGATTCGCTGTGCAACTATCTGGAAGCCCATCCGGATGCCCGCCTGGAAGATCTGTACGCCGCTTTTGGCACCCCGCAGGAAGCCGCAGATTCCGTCTTGCTCAACATGGATTCCGACCAAATCAAAAAACAGCTGAAAACAAGCCAGCTGTTCCATTTTCTGTTTGCGGTCGTTATCGCCATCCTTGTCATGGTCGTGGTTTACCGGTTGGGCGCACTCGCCATCAACCGCTATGTCAGCCAGCCGTATATTATTGAAAGCCCCGCCACCGTGATCACCGGCCCTTTGCCGACGGACACACCTTAATTTCAAAAACTCTTATCATACAAAAAACCGCGGGCGCTCTGTTTTTGGCAGGGCGCCCGCGGCAGTTTATTTTGTTATTTTACTTTTTCAGGAATTTCAGCAGCGGAACGGTGACAAGGGTTGCCACAATGCCGCAGCCAACGGCTTCGATCAACGCCTGCACGCCGACAAAGGCGCAGACGAACAGGAACGGGTTGGTGGTGCCGAAGGTTGCGCAGAGAGACTGCACATACTCGGTATTAAAAAAGAACACACACAGCGAAAGCATGAACCAGAAGGTGTTCAGCAGCGGCGTTGCCACAGCGCCCACGGCGCAGCACAGCTTGGTGTTTTTGGGCAGCAGCTTTTTGATGCCAATGTACACCCAACCGGCGCAAAGCCCCACCAGAACGCGGGCCACAAAGCAGGTAATAAAGGTGCCCACCGGGCTGGCCTGCAGCATGGCGGCGCTCATCACACTGGGGGTGCGCAGGGCCGAAACAAAGCTGGTCGTGCCAAAAACACCGCCAAGGATGGCACCCGCAACAGGGCCAAGCGTCATGGCGCCGATGGCAACCGGGATGGTAAGTAGCGACATGGACAGCGGCCCGACCTGCAGATAGCCCAGCGGCGTATAGTTCATGACAAGCAGAACGGCGACCAGCAAGGCAAGCTGGGTCAGCCAACGGGTGTTGGTACGGTTTTTCATATTCAATTTCCTCCTGCTGCCGTCTTTTCTTCAAAGTACAGCGCATATTCGGGGGCAGGGCTTTCCTGCCCGCCTGTGCAAGTATACGCTGTTTGGGCGGCAAATGCAAGCATTTTGGGCAAAATGGGAATCAAATTGCGGGTGACTGCCTGCGCCATACTGCATAAATATGCCAAGTAAAAGAATATTTATGCAAAAATTTTCTTGCATTTTGCGGCGCACTGTGCCATAATAGATTGTATTCCATTACTATGCTGCCGGGCGTTGCCCGGCTGAGGATACCGATTGACAGGAGGAAGCCCCCATGAACCTGAAAGGCAGAGATTTTTTGACCCTTCTGGATTACACCCCGGAAGAAATTGCATATCTGGTGGACCTTGCCGCCGAGCTGAAAGCCAAAAAGAAGGCAGGCGTTCTGCATGATGTACTGCGCGGCAAAAACGTTGCGCTAATCTTTGAAAAAACTTCTACCCGCACCCGCTGCTCCTTTGAGGTTGCCGCCCACGACCTGGGCATGGGCTCCACCTATCTGGACCCAACGGGCAGCCAGATCGGCAAAAAGGAATCCATTGCTGACACCGCCCAGGTGCTGTGCGGCATGTTTGACGGCATTGAGTACCGCGGCTATGGCCAGGAGATTGTGAACGAGCTGGCCAAGTATTCCACCGTACCGGTATGGAATGGCCTGACCAATGAGTTCCACCCCACCCAGATCCTGGCTGACTTTTTGACGATCAAAGAGCACTTTGGCAAGCTGGCCGGGCTGAAATTCGCTTACATGGGCGATGCCCGCTACAACATGGGCAACTCCCTGATGATTGGCTGCGCCAAGATGGGCCTGCACTTTGTTGCCTGTGCCCCCAAGGCGTACTGGCCTGCCCCGGAGCTGGTGGAAAAGTGCAAGGCTATTGCCGCCGAAACCGGCGCTACCATTACCCTGAGCGATGATACCGATGCCGTAAAGGACGCCGATGTGGTATACACCGATGTGTGGGTAAGCATGGGCGAACCGGTTGAAGTGTGGGCCGAGCGCATTGAAGCGCTTGCCCCCTATCAGGTAAACACTGAACTGATGGCAAAGGCAAAGCCGACCGCCGTATTCATGCACTGCCTGCCCGCCTATCACGACCACAAGACCGCCGTTGGCAAGGAGATGGGCGAAAAGTTTGGCCGCGACGCCATGGAAGTGACCGATGAAGTATTCACCGGCCCGCAGTCCATCGTGTTCCAGGAAGCCGAAAACCGGATGCACACCATCAAGGCCGTCATGGCGGCAACGTTGGGCGCGGAGTTTTGAGCGGGTTAAACCAAGCACAAGCATAAGATAAAATCGAGAAATCCCCTGCACGGGCAGGCCATTGTTACAGCCTGGCGTGCGGGGGATTTTTTGTATTTTGTAGGGGGTGCCCATGTGGAAGCCTGTGGTGGATAATGATGCAAAATATACGGCAAGGCCCGGTGTGCGGATTGTCACAAATTTTGTAATGCGCAGCAGGGCAAGGTTGCGGCGTGGTGAGGGCACCCCGCCCTACAGCGCATTTTAACGCTTGCCACGCATTATAAAATACTCTGTAGGGAACGGTCTTGACCGTTCCGGGGCGTTGGGGACGCCGCCCTGCTTACCGCTCAAAGGTGGTGCACAACGTGGTGGACCAGGTTTCGCCGGGGTGCAGGGCGGCGGCGCAGGGGCGGTCCTCCCAGGTTAGGGGGCCGTTTTCCTCGCCGGGCAGGCTGTGCCACGGCTCAATGCAGACAAAGCGGTAGGGCTTTTCCGGCTTGGACCAGATCAGTACATAGGGATAGCCCTCAATGTTGCAGCGCACGGCGCGGCCGGTATCCTTTTCCACAATGGCAAGGGTCTTGCTGCGCAGGTTCAGCATGCAGTGGCTGTCGTTGTCAAACAGGTCATCCGTCAAGGGCACGGTGCGGGTATTGCGGGCCAGATAGTGATAATCGGTACCGTTCAGCAGGCCGTTGGGCAGACAGCTCACGCACAGGGGGCTTTCCAGCTCGTCAAAACGGAACTCATAATCCGCATGGGTGTGGGCATCATCAAACGGGATGGCAAATGCCGGGTGGTAGCCAATGCCGAATCTGAGCTCCGGTTCGCTGGGATTATACACCGCCAAGGTGTGGCGCACCGTTTTTTCCACCAGCTCAAAGGTGGAGCGCAGTTCAAACTCATAGGGCCACTTGGTGCGGGTCTCCTCGTTTGCCTGCAAAACCAGGGTCAGGCTTGTCTCGGTCTTGCCCACCAGGGTGTGCTCCACATCACGGGCAAAGCCGTGCTGGCCGCCGGCATACTCTTTGCCCTTGGCGATCATTTTGCCGCCGGTCAGCTTGCCGGTATAGGGGAACAGGATCGGCGCATGGCGGCCCCAGACGGCAGGGTCCCCGCACCAGAGCATTTCGGCCCCGGTAGCCTTGTTGACAACGCTCACAGCCTCGGCACCATGGGTATCCACCGTCAGGCGCAGGTATTCGTTTTCAATGGTATACTGCATAATATTCCATCCTATTCTTTGGCAATACCGCATAATTCTAAGTGCCGATACGGCGAGCGAGGTGCGGCAGATGCTAGGCCAAAAGCGCAGATAATACTGGATGCTGCAAAGGTGAGTGCCGCCAGTGGCGGAAACAGCGAACCGAAGCAGGGGCAGCGGTCGCAGAGTGCGAGGGGCTTTTGCCCCCGAAGCACGATGCGGGTACCGCAACCCGACATTATCGAGCATTTTGGCAACGCAGATGCCGTGCCGCAGCTGCCGGAGCGGTGCTTAAGCCGCAAGGCGGGAATTGTGCGGTGTTGCCCTTTGTAAATTTTTACCGCAGGAAGGTCTTATCTGTATTATACAGCGCCCGCCACAAAAAGGAAAGAAGATTCTTGACCGGCTTTTCTGCACCGTGGTTTTATGGTATGATGGTAGCAGAAATTTCGCCCCGCAAAGGAGGTGCGCACCATGCTGCCCAAAGCCAAAACCGTTTATTTTCATGTAGATGTCAACTCCGCCTTTTTGTCTTGGACGGCCATCCAGCACCTGGCCAACGGCGAAACGCTGGACCTGCGCACCGTGCCCGCCGTGGTGGGCGGAGATGAGGAAAAGCGCCACGGCGTGGTGCTGGCCAAGAGCATTCCCGCCAAACGGTACGGCATCCAAACCGGGGAATCGCTGTTTATGGCACGCAGCAAATACCCCAATTTGATCGTTGCCGCGCCGGATTTTGACTGGTATGTAAAAAACAGCAAAGCTATGATCCGCATTTTTGGCGATTACACGCCAGATATTGAGCAGTACAGCATTGACGAAGCCTTTTTGAACATGACCGGCAGCGAGGGACTGTTTGGCCCGCCTTTGCAGGCGGCGCAGACCATCAAGGACCGCATCCACCGGGAGCTGGGCTTTACCGTAAACATTGGCATTGCGCCCAACCGCCTGCTGGCCAAAATGGCATCCGACTTTGAAAAGCCGGATAAAATCCATGTATTAACGCAGGATATGGTGCCACAGAAATTGTGGCCGCTGCCGGTGGGCAATCTGTTCGGCGTGGGGCCAAAGTCCGTCAAGCGGATGCACGAGATTGGCATTTATACCATCGGGGATCTTGCCAACGCGGACGCGGACATCCTGCGCGGGGTGTTCGGCGTGCGGGGGCAGGTGTTCCGGGATTACGCCAACGGCATTGAAAGCGAGCCGATGACCCGCAGCGAGGTGAAGGACAACAGTTACGGCAACAGCGTAACCACTCCGCAGGACCTGAAGCGCCCCGTGGAGGCCGATGCCACCATGCTGGCGCTGTGTGAATCCGTTGCCGGGCGGCTGCGGATGGACGGCAAGACCGCACGGGTCATCACGGTGCAGCTGGTGGATAACGCCTTCCGCCGCAGCAGCCACCAGGTAACGCTGAACAGCCCCACCAACTCTACCGATGTGATTTACCACACCGCGCGGGAGCTGATGCGCCAGATGTGGCCCGACCGCCCAGTGCGCCTTGTTGGGGTGAGCGCCGAAAAGACCGGCACCGACAATTTTGAGCAGCTGGATTTTTTCACCGATCCAGCCAAAACCGATAAACAGGAAAAGCTGGACCGTGCCGCCGATGCCCTGCGCGCCCGCTTTGGCGAGGGTGCCATCCTGCGCGCCAAGCTGCTGCACCCTGACGAGAAAACCACCGCCCCCAAAGCCCTTGGTGCCGCCAAAGCAAGGGACAAGCGCAAGGGGGAACTGTAAAGCAGGCGGATACTCGGCAAGAGAAAAGGTGTTTTATGGAATTGAATGAAAAGCTGCACCGCCGCATCCGCTGGCCGGCTGTTCTGCACATTCTTCTTCCCCTGCTGGCGGCATTCACCGCCCTTATGGTTGTGGGGCGGCTGATTTCCGGCGTGCACTGGCTGAGTGATATTATCGGAAGCATTCTGCTCAGTGCCGGGCTGGTTTTGCTGTATGCCGGCTGCCAAAACCGATTGACTACATGAAAAAAGCAGAGTATGCGCTTTTTGCATACTCTGCTTTGGTTTTTGTTCAACGATTTTCCGGTCAATTACCCGTGCAGAACGCTGCGCAGCTGAGCCAGCAGGGTTGCCTGGTATTCGGGGCTGAAAGTGCCGTGCAGCAGTTTGGGCAGGGCTTCTTCCTGCAAACGGCGCCAGCTTTCGGCTTCGCGGCCGGGCAGAATGGGCACAAAGGAAACGCCGTTTGCAGCGGCTGCCTGGGCATCGCCCATGGCATCGCCCACCATGACCACCTTGCGGCTTTCATACCCGCAGGCCAGCATGGAGGCAATGGAGTTGGCCTTGCTGCCAACCTCCTGGCCAAAGATCACATCGGCATGGGTGGCAAGGCCGTAACGCGCCCACTCGCTGGCGATAGCGCTTTCATTGGCGGCGGAAACCACCGCCACATCGGCCACGGTGTGCAGCTGATGCAGGCTGTATTCCACGCCGGGGAACGGCTTAAAGGTAGGTTCCAGGGCCTGAATGCGGCGGTTGCAGGCGTTATTCCACTCCTGCAGCTTGCGCAGGGCCAGGCTGCCGCTGCGCAGAACTTCCTGCTGCAGGCTTGCGGTGGAAAGTTCCGATGCGGTGGAAACCCACGCGGCGATATCTTCACTGCCGGGAACATCGATGCCACGGTTTTTCAGGCGGTCAAAAATCAGCACCGCACTTTCAAAGCGGGAAATCCCGCGGGTGATGCTGTTCAGGTTGATCTCTTCCCACGCGGTGGTAATAAAATCAGTGTGGGCTTCCAGGCCAAACACACGGATCAGCTCTGGGCAGAACACCGAGCAATGCTTGATGCGCACCGTATCCATGACGCAGCCGTCTGAATCCATACAGACAAGAAAATCCCGTTTGCGGATAAAATCAGTCAATGCGTTTGCCATACAAGAACCCCCTCTATGTTATCAATCGCAAAACCTCACATGCGGCATGCGGCGCTTTCCCGCGCTCTGCCGTCAACTCTTATCATACCAGAAAGCAGCAAATTTTTGCAAGCGTTTTTGTAAGGTTTTACACTTTTATGACAATTTTCTTTCAGCGACAAATTGCCCCTCCTTCCCCCTCGGTCTCACTCAGTGCCTGGCCGATGGGCTTGTTTACCAGCAGGGTTGCCATACCGTCCGCCGGGGTGGGCTGCTTGTTGATGACCACCAGGTCATCCCCGCGGAAATAGCGGATCAGCCCCGCCGCCGGGTAAACGGCCAGGCTGGTGCCGCCCACGATCAGCATATCCGCCCTGCGGATGGCGCTCACCGCACCCTCAATGGTGGCTTCGTCCAGGCCCTCCTCATACAGGACCACATCCGGTTTTACAATGCCGCCGCAGTCCGTGCAGCGGGGCACACCGTCCCCCTTGCCGCCGGCTTCCTCGATAAAGCTGACGGGGTAGAACTTGCCGCAGCGGGTGCAGTAGTTGCGCAAGGTGGAACCGTGCAGCTCATACACGGTTTTGCTGCCCGCTGCCTGGTGCAGGCCATCAATATTCTGAGTGACAACGGCTTTTAGTTTACCTTCCCGCTCCAGTTTGGCCAGCCGCAGGTGGGCAGCATTAGGCTTGGCCCCATGCACAATGAGTTTTTGGCGGTAGAAATCAAAAAATTCTGCGGTGTGCTGCTCATAAAATGTGTGGGACAGCATGGTTTCGGGCGGGTACTTGAATTTTTGGTGGTAGAGCCCGTCCACCGAGCGAAAATCTGGGATGCCGCTTTCCGTCGAAACCCCTGCGCCGCCAAAAAACACGATGTTCTGATGTGCTTGGATCAGCCGTTCCAGTTCCGGTACCATGGTGCCGCCCCTTTCGTTTTATCGTGAAATGCTTTATAATAAAAGATATGGAACCATCCTGTTAGGGTGTATCTGAAAAGTCGAAAATTCAGTTTATTTCTACAAACATAGCCGGATTTTGCGTTAAAAAGCCTTGGAAGCCGCAAAGGATTCCCGCAACTCTTTGCCTTACATCCTGCTTGTGTTTGCGAAATATCCGTCATTTTCTTTGTTTTCAGATGTACCTTAGATACTTTTTACTATACATCTTTTACGCCAAAACGTAAAGGGGGAAACCGCTGATGCATGAGCTGAATCAACACAAAATCGCCGCCCTGCTGCCGCAGCGCAGGGCGCAGAGCAACAAGGGCAGTTACGGCAGTGTGGCTGCCGCAGCGGGCAGCCTTGCTTACCGGGGGGCTGCCGCCCTTTGTGTGGAGGGTGCGCTGCGCAC
Source organism: Subdoligranulum sp. APC924/74 (assembly GCF_003324125.1). Classification (NCBI taxonomy): domain Bacteria; kingdom Bacillati; phylum Bacillota; class Clostridia; order Eubacteriales; family Oscillospiraceae; genus Subdoligranulum; species Subdoligranulum sp. APC924/74. The sequence goes on from NZ_PSQF01000016.1 coordinate 22,619, forward strand.
CGGGGCCGGGCTGGTGTACCTTGCCAGCGTGGAGCCGGTGATCCAGTTGGTGCTGACCCGCACGCCGGAATGCTGTGCCCTGCCATGCCGCACCGACGCGGACGGCGGGATTCTGGCCGCAGATGCCGCCGCCGTGCGCCAGCGCTTTACGGAAAAGCCTGCGGTCCTGCTGGCTGGGCCGGGGCTTGGCCCCAGTGCGGCACGTATTTTGAACGCCCTTCTGACGGCGGATGCCAAGTGGAAAGCCGCCGTGCTGGATGCGGACGCCCTGAATGCACTGGCTGCCGGGGAGCTGGGGCAGTTCCCGCTTTTGCCCACCAATACCGTGCTGACCCCGCACCCCGGCGAGGCAGCCCGCCTGCTGGGGTGCAGCGTGGCGCAGATCCAGACTGACCGCCCCGCCGCCGCGCAGGAGCTGGCGGAGCGGTATGGCTGCGTTGCGGTGCTGAAAGGTTCCGGCACGCTGATTGCCGCACCGGGGCGCGAGATGCTGCACAACCCCACCGGAAATCCCGGCCTGGCCCGCGGCGGCAGCGGGGATGTACTGGCTGGGATGCTGGCTGCCCTGCTGGCCCAGGGGTTAGCGCCCTTTGACGCCGCAGCCTGCGCGGTATGGCTGCATGGCGCCGCTGCGGACCGCTGCGCCGCCCGCACCAGCCAGCTGACAATGCTGCCACATGATATTTTAACGGATCTTGCGGATGTTGTGAAGGATCTTACAGGGAGATAATAAATAAGGCAGTGCTGCCAGGTAAAGGACAGCACTGCCTTTTTATGGTTTGGGCAATACCGCATAATTCTAAGTGCCGATACGGCGAGCGAGGTGCGGCAGCTGCTAGGCCAAAAGCGCAGATAATACTAGATGTCTTATCGAGCATTTTGGCAACGCAGATGCCGTGCCGCAGCTGCCGGAGCGGTGCTTAAGCCGCAAGGCGGGAATTGTGCGGTGTTGCCTTTGGTTTTTGCATGATCCCGGGGGTGAAATATTGAGAAAGACCCGTCATGCGGGACAGCGGGCATCGCGTCCTACCCGCATTTTCAATGTTTGTATGCAACTTCAACATGTGCTGTGGGGAACGGTCTTGACCGCTCCGGAGCATTGCCTTTACAAAAATCTTCGGCAAGCATCTGTTTCCTTATTCCATTCTCCGCACGCTGAGGACAAGGCCCTGTTTATCCCAGCCAAAATCTGCCACGGCGCCGCCGCGCTCCAAAAGGCGCGGCAGGGCGGGGTCCTGCAAGTGTACGCGGCGCACCGTGCTGCCGCGGCCCACCGGGGTGTGGGCCGCAAACACCAGCAGCTGCTGGCTGTCCAGCGGCACCACGGCGCGCAGGGTAAGGCCAGATGCCAAATATTGGGCGCATAGTTCCTCGCCGTCCGGGGTGGGGGTCAGCGGCAGGGTGGCCCAGATATGGTAGCTGGCGCAGCGCTGTTTGGCCAGCCCCAGCGCCATGGCCAAAAAGCGCCGCACCGGCAGGTACTGCGCGGTAAAGGCGGGCGGTGCCAGCACAATGCCCTGGCCGTCCGCCCCAAAGCCAGCTGCGCGCAGCGCGAGCGCCAGACGGCTTTGGCCAAACATGGGCAACATGCCCATGGCGGCCTGTAACGTGTCGGTTCCGGCATAGTCCCCCAGAACGGCATTGGTCTGCAGCAGCGCGGCAGTATCGGGGCCGCCGGGGGTGCCGCAGGCGGCGCACAGCTGATCCATTGCAGGTGCATCCTGCGGGGTAAGCAGCTGCGCGTGGAACACATCAAGATTGGTTTCGGTCATCAATAACAATGGAATACCCTCCCATACCGCCCGCCGGGCGCGGCAGGCGGTGAATTTGCATCCCTATTGTATGATGCCGCCGCCAGCAAAAATGCGCGAAACCTGCAAAAAGGTTCCGCGCATTTTTCGTTTGGGGCAATACCGCATAATTCTAAGTGCCGATACGGCGAGAGAGGTGCGGCAGATGCTAAGCCAAAAGCGCAGATAATACTGGATGTCTTATCGAGCATTTTGGCAACGCAGATGCCGTGCTGCAGCCGCCGGAGCGGTGCTTAAGCCGTAAGGCGGGAATTGTGCGGTGTTGCCTTGGCTTTATCGGGTTTTGTTATGGCTTTTTGTTACCGTTTTACGCCGGTTGCGGGGTCAAAATAATAGGTCATACCGTCAATGGTGGTTGTACCTTTGGCCATGGCACCGGTGATGGGATCGAAGTAATAAGTACCGTCGGCATTGGTGTTCCAGCCTTTGATCATCTGGCCGTTGGCATCATACCGCACCCATTTGCCGCCGCTGGATTCCTGATAGACATCCTTGCTGACGGTTTTAGCCCCCTGCTGCACGTTATCCAGCCAGTACCAGCCGTTGCTGGCGGGGTCGTAAATTTCTTTGCCGCGGTAGGCTGCATTGTTGGGATCATAACCCTGGCGCTTGCCGCCCTCGTACCAGTAATCTTTGCCGTTTATACGCTTCCATGCGCAGTTCAGGCCAATACCGGTCACCGTATCAAAGCAGCAGGGCAGGCCGTCGATCGTTGCATCACCCTTGGTCATGGCACCGGTGACAAGGTCAAAGTAATAGGTACCGTCATCGTTGGTATCCCACCCTTTGATCATATGGCCGTTGGCATCATAGCGCACCCATTTGCCGCCGTTGGATTCCTGGTAAACATCCTTGCTGACGGCTTTTGCGCCGCCCCGGTTGGCGTCCAGCCAGTACCAGGCGTCGGAATCGGGGTCATAAATTTCCTTGCCGCGGCCAGTGGTGCCCTGCTTTACGCCGTTTTCGTACCAGTAGTCCTTGCCGTTCACGGTTTTCCAACCGGTATAGCCGCTGGCAGGGGTTGCGGTGGGTTTCACAGGGGTAGCGGTAGGTGTAGCAGTCGGCTTGACCGGCGTTGCAGTGGGGGTCGCGGTAGGTGTTGCGGTAGGCGTTGCAGTAGGCGTTGCGGTAGGCGCTGCGGTAGGCGCTGCGGTAGGCACTGCAGTAGGCGTTGCGGTAGGTACAGCAGTCGGGGTTGCTGTGGGGACTGGGTTATCCCTTGTCTTGATATACTGGCGCACATCCTGGTGGTATTCCTGCTGGCTTACGGCATAATAAATGCCATCCCACTGGGCCGCAATGCCGATGCTTTGGAGACTTTCCTTCTTTTTCTCGGTCACTTCATGGCTGGCCGGATCCAGTTCATATTGTTTGATCCAGCTGCTCTGCTCGCACGCTTGTTTGTCCGTGGCGACCAGCAGCGTTCCGTCCAGCGCAATACTGCCGGCAACCACACCCGAATCATCTTCAAGCGCCAGGTTGGAATCACAGTCGCCCAGGTCATCACGCCAGAAAAGGCGTTCGCCGGACGCATAGTACCAGTCGCCCCCACACGGGAAGATCGCACTCTTTTTGTCTTTCCACCAGGTATTTTCATAGGTATCGTCCGTGGCCAGGTTCACGATGTTCTGCGTGCCAAGGTTTTCCAGGTCAAAGGCAACGCTGTCATCGCCGTCATCGTTATGGTTGGTGTTCATCTCCTCTGTGGTACACAGCAGGTGTTTATGCATGCAATATCCCAGCTGATCCGAACCGTCCACCGGGTCATCCCAGGTGCAGTCCACCTGGTACCAGTTCCCGTCCAGCTCGACCATGTTCCACGCATGGCCGATGTCCTTGCTGGTTACCAGCACACCAGTGATACCCAGCTTGCGCAGGGTAAGGGCATACGTTTTGGCGTAACCGTCACAGACGGCGGTTCCTTCCAGCAGGGCGCCGCGCAGGTTGTGGTCGTCCTGCACATCATCACTAAGGTGTTCCCGGTCATAGGCAATGTTCTGCACCAGCCATTCATGCACATAGAACACCTTTTCCAGATCCGTCTGGCACAGGGTGTTGGCCTGGTCCACCAGCTGGTCCAGCTTTACCTGCATGGCGGCAACATCCTGCGCCGTGCAGTATTCAAGGCCGATTGCCACCGCCAGCCCGGTATCTCTGCTATAATAGCAGGACAATTTGCTGATGGCCTCGCCGCCTTCCACACGCGCATTCAGGTCAGCCAGGGTGGAAAGCACCAGATCTTTATCCAAGTTCAGGTCTTTGATATTTACTTTCTCTGTTGTTTCCGTATGGTTCTTTACGGCATTGGCCACGCGTTCCACGATCGTCTGCGCCGCCTGAATGTTGTTGTCATCCTCCGCCAGCGTTGCCGGCTGCGCAGCCAGTGCTTCACGGGCAGCTATGATGTTTTCCAGCGTGCCTTCCACTTCCACCACGCTGCTGTCCGTCGTTTCCGGGGTCTGGGCCCAAACCGGAAGCGCAGTGGTACCCATCATGGCCGCCGCCAAAACAAGGGCCAAAATCCGTTTATCTTTTTTCATTTTTTCCTCCCTGGAATACAGCCAAAAAAACGTTTTTGCCGCTGTATATCCTAATTTTAAATTTTACACGAAGCAGAGGAGAAATACAATGCCAGACGCATCAACATCCTGCACAGAAAAAGTTTTCAGACTTTACATTTTTTAATAAAAAGGCTATCTTTTCGCGTGCAAAGTGGTGTATAATGATACAAAATATGGGGGTGTGTGTCCATTTTGGCACACCCCGGAGGCAGCGTGGGCGGAACGGTGTATCCGGCACGTTTCCACTGCCCGAACAACCGCCACCTGCCCTTGCCCCCCACCCGCAGCTGGTGGACAAAAGGAGGATGACTTTTTGATGGAACACAACATTCCCGAACTGGTTGCCCAGCTCACGCTGGAAGAAAAGGCCGGGCTTTGCTCCGGCGCGGATTTCTGGCACACCAAAACCGTGGAACGCCTGGGCATTCCCACCCTGATGGTCTCGGACGGCCCGCACGGCCTGCGCACCCAGGACCCGGAACGGGACGACCCCAACCACAGCCGCAAGGCGGTCTGCTTCCCCGCCGGGTGCTCCGCTGCCGCCAGCTTTGACCCCGACCTGGCCCGCCGGGAGGGTGCGGCCATCGGGCGGGAAGCCCGCGCGTTCGGCGTTGGCGTTGTGCTGGGACCTGCCATAAACATCAAGCGCAGCCCGCTGTGCGGCCGCAACTTTGAATATTACTCCGAAGACCCGGTGCTGGCCGGTGAGCTGGCCGCCGGGTACATCAATGGCGTACAGAGCCAGGGGGTTGGTACCTCCATCAAGCATTTTGCCGCCAACAGCCAGGAGTACCGCCGCATGAGCGCATCGTCCGACATGACGGAGCGTACGCTGCGCGAAATTTACCTGCCTGCATTTGAAACCGCCGTCAAGAAATCCCAGCCCTGGACGGTGATGTGCAGCTACAACCGCGTGAACGATGTATTTGCCAGCGAAAACCGCATGCTGCTGACCGATATCCTGCGCACCGAGTGGAACTTTAAGGGCTTTGTGATGTCCGACTGGGGCGCTGTAGCTGACCGTGTAAAAGGTGTTGCGGCTGGGCTTGACCTGGAAATGCCCGGTTCCGGCGGTGTCAATGACGCCAAGATCGTGGCCGCCGTTAAAGCCGGCACCTTGAGCGAAGCCGCGCTGGACAAGGCTGTGATCCGCATTTTGAACATTGTGTTCCGCGCGGCGGACGAAGCTGCCGCCCCGGCCCCGGAGCTGGACCTGAAAGGCGACCACACCATCGCCGCAGAGCTGGCCAAGGAATGCGCCGTGCTTTTGCAGAACCGCGGTGTGCTGCCGCTGAAAAAGGGCAGCAAGGTAGTATACATCGGCGGCTTTGCCAAAACGCCGCGCTATCAGGGCGGCGGCTCCAGCCACATCAACACCATCAGGGTGGACAGCGCGCTGGAAATGGCCGAAAGCCATGGTCGCCGGGTGAGCTATGTGGAGGGCTTCCCCGCTGATCTGGACCAGCGGGAGGAGGAAGAGTTCCTGCGCGCGGTTTCTGCCGCAGCGGAAGCTGACGCGGCGGTGATCTTTGCGGGCCTGCCGGAATCTTTTGAAAGCGAAGGCTTTGACCGCAGCCATATGCGCCTGCCGGAAAGCCAGAACAACCTGATTGCCCGCGTGGCCGCCGTGCAGAAAAACACTGTTGTGGTGCTGCACACCGGTTCCCCGGTGGAATGCCCCTGGGCCAACGATGTGAACGCTGTGCTGTGCATGTATCTGGGCGGCGAAGGTGTTGGCGCTGCGGCGGACGCCCTGCTGTGGGGCGATGCCAACCCCAGCGGCCGCCTGCCGGAAACCTGGCCCCTGCGGCTGGAAGATACCCCGTGTTATCTCGACTTCCCCGGTGACGGCCGCCATGTGGAATACCGCGAGGGCGTGTATGTCGGCTACCGCTGGTACGATGCCCGCAAGATGCCGGTGCTGTGGCCGTTTGGGGACGGGCTTTCCTACACAGGGTTTGTGTACCGCAATGCCCAGCTGACGGCGGACGAGTTTGCCGAGGGCGACAGCGTGCGGGTACGGGTGAGCGTGAAGAATGTTGGCATGATGCCCGGCAAGGAAGTTGTGCAGCTGTATGTAGCAGACTGTACCGGCACCACCGGCCGCCCGCCCAAGGAGCTGCGCAAGTTCGTGAAGGTCAAGCTGGAACCTGGCGAGGAAAAGCAGGTAGAGTTCACCCTGACCGCGCAGGATTTGAGCTACTATGACGAAACGCTGGGCAGCTGGTACGCCGCCCCAGGCGAGTACAAGATTTTGCTGGGCCATTCCAGCCGGGATATCCACGCAACGCTCAGCGTGCGGTTCAGCACCCCGCGCCGCCGCCCGTTCGTGATTGACGAAAACACCACCATCGGCGAGCTTTCCAAGGATGACCGCACGGCTGGCATTATTCAGCAGGTGCTGGCACAGGCGGGCAATGCCCTGACCGGCGGCAACGCAGGCGGCAGCGAGATTGCCAGCAGCGAAGCCGTAGCTCAGATGCTGGATTCCATGCCGCTGCGCGGCATCGTGAACTTTGGCGGTCCCGCTGCAGCCGGGATGATCACCCCGCTGCTGGAAATACTGCGCGCCGCTATCCAGTGATTTGGGCCTTGGCGTAATCAAGGCATCCCCGAACCCCGCAAAAGAGAGTTGAAATATTCCGATCAACACATTTATGACAATACCGCATAATTCTAAGTGCCGATACGGCGAGCGAGGTGCGGCAGATGCTAAGCCAAAAGCGCAGATAATACTGGATGCTGCAAAGGTGAGCGCCGCCAGTGGCGGAAACAGCGAACCGAAGCAGGGGCAGCGGTCGCAGAGTGCGAGGGGCTTTTGCCCCCGAAGCACGATGCGGGTACCGCAACCCGACATTATCGAGCATTTTGGCAACGCAGATGCCGTGCCGCAGCCGCCGGAGCGGTGCTTGAGCCGTTAGGCGGGAATTGTGCGGTATTGCCTTATAAAAGAAGTACATGCAGGAGGAATATCCCATGCAATTTCGTTTTCGCTGCGCGGCCGTTCTGACCGCCGTATTGCTGTGCAGTGCTGCTGCACTGCCCGCTTTGGCGGAAGAGACCGCCACACCGGAAACCGCCGACAGTGTTTCCACCTACACCGGTTGGAAAACCGTGAACGGCAAGGATTACTGGTACGAGAACGGCGTGAAACAGGGTACCACCGGCCGCGGCAAAGAGATTTACGACCCCGATTCCGACGCCTGGTACTGGCTGGACGCCGACCAGGGCGGCGCAAAAGCCGTCAGCAAGGATGTATACCAGGAATCCAACGGCGGCAAATGGGTGCGCTATGATGCCAACGGCCATATGATCAAAGGGTGGGATACCAACGATGACGGTACCTATTACTTTGACCTTGTCACCGGTGCCATGGCCAAGGGCGATATTGTGGTGGACAACCTGCCCTGCAGCTTTGATACCACCACCGGCATTGGCTGCAACCTGATGTGGCACAGCATGGACGGCAAAGATTACTGGTACGAGGCTGGCAAGCGCCAGGGTTATGATCCCAATAATGCAGCCTACCGCGGCAAAGAAATCTATGATCCGGCCTCCGATGCCTGGTACTGGCTGGATAACGTGCAGCAGGGTGCTAAAGCCGTCAGCAAGGATGTATACCAGGAATCCGAAGCCGGCGACTGGGCCGAAAACGCAGACGGCACCGGCAAGTGGGTGCGGTATGACGCCAACGGCCACATGGTAAAAGGCTGGGATACCAACAATGACGGCACCTATTACTTTGACCAGGTGTACGGCACCATGGCCAAAGGCATTGTGACGATCGACGGCAATCTGTACCTTTTTGATGTTGATACCGGCGTGATGCAGGCCAGCATTACGACCAGCGAGGAAGCCATGGCAGACCGCGTGATCGAGCTGGTCAACCAGGAGCGCACCTCCCGCGGGCTGCAGCCCCTGCTCAAGCACGATGGCCTGATGGTTGCCGCCGCGGCCCGCGCCAAGGAGCTTTCCCAGCGATACAGCCACACCCGCCCCAACGGTTCTGAATGCTTTACCATTTTGTGGCACCTGGGCATTGACTATGGCTATGCCGGCGAAAACATTGCCATGGGCCAGAGAACCCCGGAGATCGTGATGAACGACTGGATGAACAGCTCCGGCCACCGCGCCAACATCCTGAACGAAAACTATGACTGCATCGGCGTTGGCTACACTATGGTGGATGGCCACCCCTATTGGGTGCAGCTGTTTACCGGTGACTTTGATTTATAAGTAGTTTGTAAACAAATTTAAAACACAGCCCCGCAGCCGTTGCATTTTTTCGGCTGCGGGGCTATACTGTTTCCACATGCTTAACATATGCCAACTATTTACATATAGCAACAGAAAGGAGAACCTTTATGGAGGGACATATTGGTGACCAGCGCAGCAAAGCCGTGATGCGCTATCTTGACCGGCTGAAAAAGTCTGTGCGCCGCGGGGCGTCTTTAAGCCTTGCCAACGCCCCCAAGCTGCATCTTGGCATTCTGGAAGGGCTGAACCACGCCATTGAGGTGCGCGGCCAGGATGGTGCCGTGTATGTTTCGGACCTGGCGGAGATTTTCAAGCAGCCGCTGCCGGCGATTTCCCGCGGACTGCGCACACTGGAGCAGGATGGCCTGGCCCAGCGCCAGACCGATCCCAATGACCGCCGCCGCACTCTGGTGCGCATCACCCCAAAAGGGGAGGAATCCCGCCTGATCTGCGAAAGCCGTCTGAATGATTACATCACCGGCATTATGGATGACCTGGGCGAAGAATTTTGCCAGCAGTTTGCAAAGGATGCCGAAACCCTGCTGCAGGCTATTGAGCGCCAGAACGAAAAGCTGCTGGCCGAAAAGGAGAAGATGCCATGACAAAAATTTTCAAACATCTGGCCAAACACTGGGCGGCCTGCCTTGTTATTATTGCCCTGCTGTTGGTGCAGGCATACGGCGATTTGACCCTGCCGGACTACACCAGCAAAATTGTGGATACCGGCATCCAACAGTCCGGCATTGCGGACGCTGTGCCAGAAGTAGTGCGGGATTCCACCCTACAGGTGCTGGAGCTGCTGATGACGGACGCGGACGCCGCCGCGGTGGAAGCCGCTTACACCCAGCCGGGCGGCACCGACAACGCACTTTCCTCCGCTACCAACTTACAGAAAAAGCTCGCATCCCCCTATACGGTCCGTCTGCTGCGGGCCGATGCGGACCGGGATACACTGGCGGAGGTATTTTCCACCCCGGATATTGTGCTCTATCTGGCTTCCGCTCAGGCAGCCGGGGAGGGCAACGCCCCGGATGCCGCCGCGCTGGATACCGTTACCGCCCAGTTTGCGGCCATGACCCAGATGCCCGGTTTCAGCCGGGATGCCGTACAGACCCAGCTGGCCGCAGCCATGGGTCAGGCCGGCGAAAGTGAGCTGAGCGGGCTTTCAGCCCAGGCAGTGCTGCTGGTGGGGCTGGAATATCAGGCCCTTGGCATCAGCGATGCGGTACAGATGAACTACCTGATACAGACCGGCGGCCGGATGCTGGGGCTGACCCTGTTGATGGTTGCCGCCGCGGTTCTGGTGGGGCTGCTTGCTTCCCGCGTGGCGGCTGCCATTGCGCGGGATCTGCGCCGCGGTGTGTTCCGCCGGGTGGTCAGCTTTTCTGCCTCTGAAACGGACAAGTTTTCCACCGCATCCCTCATCACCCGCACCACCAACGATGTACAGCAGATCCAGATGACCTGCGTAATTTTGCTGCGCATGGTGGCGTATGCCCCCATCCTTGGCATTGGCGGCATCATCCATGTGGCGCAGGCGGGTTCCAGCCTGACCTGGATCATTGTGCTGGCCGTCGCTTTGCTGCTGGCGCTGATTACGGTATTGATGCAGTTTGCCATGCCCAAGTTCAGGATCATGCAAAAGCTGGTGGACCGGCTGAACCTGGTATCCCGCGAGATTTTGACCGGCATTATGCCCATCCGCGCATTCAGCCGCGAACAGCACGAGGAAGCACGCTTTGACGCCGCCAACACCGACCTGATGCGCACCCAGCTGTTCACCAACCGGGTAATGGCCGCCATGATGCCCTTTATGACCCTGATTATGAACGGCACTTCCCTGCTGATCGTCTGGTTCGGCGGCAAACAGATTGATGCCGGCACCATGCAGGTGGGCAGCATGATCGCCTTTATCACCTACACGATGCAGATCGTGATGTCCTTCCTGATGCTGACGATGGTTGCCGTGATGCTGCCACGTGCCGGCGTTGCCGCGGACCGCATTGACGAAGTGCTGACCACCGAGCCGGCCATCCATGACCCGGTGCCGGAAGCCATCCCCGCTGACCTCAATCAGCACCACTGGAACGGCGAAGTCGCATTCCATCATGTCAACTTTACCTACCCCGGCTCCAGCGAGGACGCCCTGCACGATATTGATTTTGTCGCCAAACCCGGCCAGACCACGGCCATTATCGGCTCCACCGGCTGCGGCAAAACCAGTTTGCTGCATTTGATCACCCGTTTTTATGATGTGACCGGCGGCAGCGTGACGGTAGACGGCGTGGATGTGCGCCAGATGCCACAGAGCACCCTGCGCGGCCTTTTGGGTTATGTGCCGCAAAAGGGCGTACTGTTCAGCGGTACGATTGATTCCAACCTGAAATTCGGCGGCGAGAATATCACCGATGCCGATGTGCGCACCGCCGCCCGCATTGCCCAGGCGGAAGAGTTCATCTCCGCCAAGCCGGAGGGGTACGAAAGCCCCATTGCCCAGGGCGGCACCAACGTTTCCGGCGGGCAGAAGCAGCGGCTTTCCATCGCCCGCGCCATTGCCAAACACCCGAAGATCTACCTGTTTGATGACAGCTTCTCCGCGCTGGACTACAAGACTGATGTTGCCCTGCGCCGCGCGCTGAAAGCCGAAACCGGCGACGCCACCGTGATTATTGTGGCACAGCGCATTTCCACTGTGCTGCACGCCAACCAGATTTTGGTTCTGGAAGATGGCCGCATTGTGGGCAAGGGCACCCACGCCCAGCTGATGGAAAGCTGCCCGGCTTACCAGGAAATTGCCCGCAGCCAGCTGAGCAACAAAGAGCTGGACCTGAAAGGAGGGGAAGCCTGATGCCGCATCCCGGACGAATGACGACCCAAAAGGCAAAAGACTTTAAGGGCACCATGCGCAGCCTGCTGGCAGAGCTGGGGCACTACAAGTTCCGCCTGATTGCCGTGATTGTTTTTGCCGTTCTTTCCACGATTTTTAATATTGCAGGCCCCAAGGTGCTGGCTAAAGCCACCACTGCCCTGGCCACCGGCTGGGTGGCCAAGCTGCGGGGCACCGGCAGCATTGACTTTGGCTATATCGGCAAAATCCTGCTGATCCTGCTGGTCATGTATCTGGTTTCCGCTGCGTTCAGTTTCTGCCAGAGCTGGATCATGAGCGGGCTTTCGCAGAAGATGTGTTATGACTTCCGCCGCCAGATCAGCGAAAAGATCAACCGCCTGCCCCTTGCCTATTTTGAAAAGCGCACCGTGGGCGAGGTACTTTCCCGCATTACCAACGATGTGGACACCCTGGGCCAGAGCCTGAACCAGAGCATTACCCAGCTGATCACCAGCATTACCACCATGATCGGCGTGCTCATCATGATGCTGACCATCAGCCCCACGATGACGCTGATTGCCATTTTGATCCTGCCGGTCTCGATGGCGCTGGTGCTGTTGGTGGTCAGGTTCAGCCAGAAATATTTCCGCGCCCAGCAAAAAGTTCTGGGCTCCGTGAACGGCCAGGTGGAGGAAGTATATTCCGGCCACAATGTGGTCAAAGCGTTCAACCGCGAAGATGCCGTTCTGAATGATTTTGACGAAGCCAACAACCGCCTGTTTGAATCCGCCTGGAAAAGCCAGTTCCTTTCCGGCCTGATGCAGCCCATCATGACCTTTGTGGGCAACCTGGGCTATGTAGCAGTGGCCGTTTCCGGCAGCATTTTTGCCGCGCGCGGCATCATCACCATTGGTGACATCCAGGCGTTCATCCAGTATGTGCGCAACTTCACCCAGCCCATCCAGCAGCTGGCCCAGGTCAGCAACATGCTGCAAAGTATGGCGGCGGCTTCGGAGCGCGTGTTTGAATTTTTGGGTGAGCCGGAAGAAGAACAGAACGCTGACCCCGCCCGCCGGGCAGACCCCACCTGCATTGACGGCCAGGTCACCTTTGACCATGTCAAGTTTGGCTACACGCCGGAAAAGACTGTTATCCGGGATTTCAGCTGCGATGTAAAACCCGGCCAGAAAGTTGCCATTGTCGGCCCCACCGGCGCAGGCAAAACCACCATGGTCAAGCTGCTGATGCGCTTTTACGATGTCAACTCCGGCGCCATTACGCTGGACGGCCACAACGTAAAGGACTTTGACCGCAGCGCCCTGCGCGAAGGCTTTGGCATGGTATTGCAGGATACCTGGCTGTTCCAGGGCACCATTATGGAAAACATTCGCTATGGCCGCCTGGATGCTACCGATGAGGAAGTCATCGCCGCCGCCAAGGCCGCCTGTGCCGACCACTTTATCCGCACGCTGCCCGGCGGCTACCAGATGGAGTTGAACGAGGATGCTTCCAACGTGAGCCAGGGCCAGAAACAGCTGCTGACGATTGCCCGCGCCATTCTGGCAGACAACAAAATTTTGATTTTGGACGAAGCCACCAGCAGTGTGGACACCCGCACCGAACAGCGCATCCAGACCGCCATGGACAACCTGATGCGCGGCCGCACCAGCTTTGTGATTGCCCACCGGCTTTCCACCATCAAGGACGCCGACCTGATTTTAGTCATGCGGGATGGTGACATTGTGGAGCAGGGCACCCACGACGACCTGTTGGCCGCTGGCGGGTTCTACGCCGATTTGTACAACAGCCAGTTTGAAGATGTAAGCGCGTAATTTTTTCTCTGGGCAACACCACATAATTCCCGCCTTGCGGCTTAAGCACCGCTCCGGCAGCTGCGGCACGGTATCTGCGTTGCCAAAATGCTCGATAAGACATCCAGTATTATCTGCGCTTTTGGCTTGGCATCTGCCGCACCTCGCTCGCCGTATCGGCACTTAGAATTATGCGGTATTGCCTCTGATAAAACAGCAAAAGCCCAAAGCTGCCGGTTAAGTGAACCGTGCCGCTTTGGGCTTTTGGGTTATAAAATAGAATTTTTCAATACATGTACCAATCAGGCAAAGAACGAAATGACGAGCGCAACCAGGAATCCAACGCCGCCAACCAAGGTTTCCATAATGGTCCAGGTCTTGAGGGTGGTTTTTTCATCCATGCCGACAAGGCTCTTAACAAGCCAGAAGCCGGAATCGTTAAAGTGAGAGCAGACCGTGGAACCACCTGCGATGGCAGCGGTAACGCAGGCAAGATACAGAGGAGACAACTCGCTGATGCCGGGCATGGCGGCAATAATGCCAGCGGCCATCGTCATGGCCACGGTAGAAGAACCAACCGAGATGCGAACCAGTGCCGCCACAATGAACGCAACCACGACCAGCGGCAGGCTGGCGGAAGAAACTGCATTGCCGATGACATCACCCAAACCGGAGTTTTGCAGCATGTAACGCAGCACACCGCCGCAAGCAGTGACCAGCAGGATCATGCCGGTGGGTTCCAGGGACTTTGTCATGATCTTTTCCAACTCTTCGTTGGAATAGCCGTGTTTGTAGCCCAGCAGGAACATGGCGGCAATGACAGCGATCGTCAGTGCTACAAAGGGTTCGCCAAGGAAAGCCAGAACCGGCTGAATACCGGACAGTGCGGGAACAACCTTTGCCACGGAATTGGCAATGATGAGAACCAGCGGAATCAGGATAATGCCAACGATCGTCCAGAACTTGGGCAGCTTGCTTTCATCAATGTCTTCCTGATTGGCAACGGATTCCGGAACAGGGATAAAATATTTGTTGCCGCAGATCTTACCCCAGATAGGACCGGCCACGATCATGGCAAAAATACCGCAGAAGATACCGATGAGGATGACCCAGCCAAGGTCAACGCCCAGCATAGTAGCTACCAGCACGGGGCCGGGTGTCGGCGGAATGAACGCATGGCCGACGGCCAGACCAGCCAGGAGCGGGATGGTGTAGAATAGAGCGGAACGCTTTGTGCGCTTTGCCAGCGAGAAGGCCAGAGGGATCAAAATGATAAGACCTGCATCGAAAAACACCGGCATGGCAATGACAAGACCGGTAATACCCAGTGCCCACGCGGCTTTTTCATCGCCGAATTTGCGCACCATCGTGACCGCCAGTGTTTGCGCACCGCCGGAGACTTCAAGGATCGCACCGAACATAGAGCCTAAACCGACCAGCAGCGCAATGCCTTTCAGGGTATTGCCGATGCCCTCGTTGACAGAGCTGACAATTTCTGTCAACGGCATGCCGGCGATCAAGCCAATGGAAATGGCACCGACCAGAATGGAAATCATGGCCTGAACCTTGCATTTGATAATAAGAACAAGAAGGATAACAAGACCAATTATTGCAGCTAATACAAGCCGTGTGGGGTCAAGAGTGGCGACAGCTTCCATTTCGATTTCTCCTTTTTTTGTTTGTATGTGGTTAATACAGTGTAGGGGAGAACCGTATTACTCCATATAAGCGCCCTTCATCGGGCTGACGGCGTGCTGAGAGTAGAGTTTCAGCAAACCGGATTTATACTTGGGCTCCCTCGGCTGCCATTTGGCGCGGCGTTCGGCCAGAATGGCATCCATTTCGGCAGGTGTTTTGGGCTCGCCCTTAACACCAACGATGGCCAGCAGACGGTTGGGCACATCGATCTGAATCAGGTCGTCTTTCTCCACCAGTGCAATCGGACCACCCACGGCAGCTTCGGGGCTGACGTGACCAATGACCGGGCCGCGGCTCGCGCCGGAGAAACGGCCGTCCGTGATCAGTGCTACACTGGAGGCCAGCTTCGGGTCGGCGCAGATGGCCTCGCCGGTGTAGAACATCTCCGGCATACCGCTGCCGCGCGGGCCTTCGTAACGGATAAAGATCGCATCGCCGGGTTTTACCTCACCGTGCAGAACGGCGGCAATGCAGGCTTCCTCACTGTCATAAGGCTTGGCGTGCAGGGTAGCGATGAACATATTCTTCGGGCAGGCAGTATGTTTGATCACGCTGCCTTCGGGGGCAAGGTTGCCTTTCAGGATGGCAATGCTGCCATTCGTGCCCTTAGCATTGTCAAAGCTGTGGATGATGTCTTCGCGGGTAACATGGATACCGAGGTGTGCGGTCTTTTCTTTCAAAATCTCATCGCAGTGCTCATAGAACCCGTTGTGTTTCAGCTCTTCCAGATTTTCACCCAGCGTCTTACCCGTGACGGTTAGCACATCCAGGTGGAGCATGGACTTAATTTCTTCCATGACGCGCGGCACACCACCCGCATAGTAGAAATACTGCGCAGGCCAATCGCCGGAAGGCCGGATGTTCAGCAGATAATGCGCACCCCGGTGCATGCGGTCAAAGGTATCGGCATCAATTTCAATGCCAAACTCGTGGGCGATGGCGGGCAGGTGCATGGTGGCGTTGGTGGAGCCGGAAATGGCAGCGTGAACCATAATAGCGTTTTCAAAGCTCTTTTTGGTAACGATGTCCTTGGCAGTGATGCCCTGTTCAACCAGCTTCATCATCTGAACACCTGCATCGTAAGCGGCCTGTTTCAGTTCCGGGGCAGTGGCAGGCATCAGCGCTGTGCCGGGCAGCATCAGGCCGAGAGCTTCTGCCATAACCTGCATGGTAGAGGCCGTTCCCATAAAGGAACAGGCACCGCAGGACGGGCAGGCATTGTGCTTGTAATAGTCCAGCTGTTCATTGGGAATAACACCGGTTTTTTCCCACGCATCAAACTTGCCGATCTGCTCCAGCGTCAGCAGGTCATTGATGGCGCAGGCGGGGTCGTTGACAACGTACTTTTTCGGCAGAGTGTGGGCTTCCATAACGCCGCCCGTCACCATAATGGCGCTCATCTCTTTCAAGCGGCCAATGCTCATCAGCATGGCGGGAACAGACTTGTCACAGCTGGCGATAAAAACACCGCCGTCATAAACGCTGGCGTTCGCCTGTGCCTCGACCAGATTGACGATAGCATCGCGGTGGGGTAGCGAGTAGTTGATGCCGTCATGCCCCTGTGCAATACCATCACACATATCGGTGGCAAAGTAACGGGCTGCTTTGCCGCCGTGTTCATTAACGGCCTGTACAGCCTGCTGGACGAACTGATCCAGATGGGCGCTGCCGGGGTGGCTGTCGCCAAAGGTGCTTTCCACGAAAATCTGGGGCTTGCTCAGGTCGGAAACCGACCACCCCATACCAATTTTCAACGGATCATTTTCGGGCGCCAGTGTACGGACTTCCTGAGAATGAAGTTTCATAAAAATTGCCTCCGTTTCTTGTGCGGGTGTACTGCTTATCTGATGTCTCTATTGTAATTTGTCTGCTCAATGTTTGCAAGTTGTACGGGTGCATTCCTACTTTATGCCAAAAGTTCCGGTTGTTATTTGCACGTTTTGTACAATTAAAAGCTGTTTTTTATACATTTTAGCCTTGTTTGACTTGTTTTTTCGAGATTATCACCGTTAAGCGCCGTGCAATACATCTGATGATTTTAAGAAAAATAGCGCCCGCATTGGTCTGATAACCAGTGCGGGCGTTTTCTCGGCAGTTTATTCTGTCTTTTGGCGGTCTTTATCGTACAATTCTTTGATCATACGGCGGTTAAATGCCAGATGCATCGTCATGGCGTTCCGTGCACCGATGGGATCATGGGCCTCAATCGCTTCCACGATCATACGGTGGGTCATAATCGTTTCATCGATCAGCTTTTTGTGGGTTACGTTCACAAACATCATAACGGCTGTATCAATAATGGGGATCAGCTGTTCCACAACCATATTTTTGCTGCTTTCAGCCACACAGGTATGAAACGCAATATCATCCTCAATGTATCGGTCTCCATCATGAATTTTGGCTTCTACACGTTCGCAAAGGCGGCGCAGCCGGGCAATATCCTCATCCGTTGCGTTGTTAGCAGCCATCTCGGCGATACCGGGCTCCAGCAGCAGGCGCACATTCACAAGGTCTAATGCCAATGCGGTTTTATCCTGCACGGAGCTCAGCCCCAGCGGGTCACCGACACCCAGCGCCGTGGCCAGCACATAGGTGCCGGAGCCGCGGCGCACTTCCACAATGCCTTTGCTGGACAACAGCTTGACCGCTTCGCGGATGGTACTGCGTCCCACGCCGAACTTTTCCCCCAGTTCAAACTCATTGGGCAGCTTGCTGCCAGGGTCCAGCGGAGTGTCCAGAATATAATGATAGATTTGTTCTTCTACCTGTTCAGCTAACAGCTTACTTTTCAGATGTGAAAATTCGTCCATAGAGATGTTCCTCACTTTTGATATTGTGCAGCCGTTTTCGATTTGTCCTTTCCAGTATAACACACTCTGCATTGCTTCTTCCACTTTTCTGCCAGGTTTCATTCCCAGCAGTCTACACATAAAAACACCAAAGGGCCAGCGTGCAGTGCTGGCCCTTTGGTGCGGTATAGGAAAACATAAAAAAGAGAATGGCAATGTTATTGGGTGTACCTGAAAATTCAAAATCCAAGCAGTTGGCTTCAGGTTCACCTTGGAGTGGCCTCACACGCCGCCGGGCAAGATCACACGATCTTGCGGGATTTGTGAACGCCGGTCTTTAAGAATTCGACCCATTCGGCCACGTTCACGGCGTGGTCACCAAGGCGTTCCAGATATTTGGTCACCATAAACAGATCCAGCGCGGTCTCTGCTTCGGTGGGGTGGGCGGCAATGTACTGGGCAATTTCGCTGCTGATGCGCCTGAACGCGGCGTCGATGACATCATCATGGGCGATCACTTCCGCGGCGGCGGCAAGGTCCACCTGCACATAGGCGGCAATGGAGCGTTTGACCATCTTCAGCACATCATCGCCCATTTTCAGGATATCTTCCAGCACGCCCACGGCATCGGTGGATTTGGCGTGCAGGTGCAGCACCAGCTCCGCAATATCGCTGGCCTGGTCGCCGATGCGCTCCACATCCGTTACCATTTTCAGGGCTGTACTGACCTTGCGCAGATCCGAAGCCACCGGCTGCTGGCGCAGCAGCAGCTGCAGGCAGCGGTGTTCGATCTCGTGTTCGCTTGCGTCGATCTGGCTGTCCCGCGCAACCACGCTGCGGGCCAGTTCAATATCATCATTGCGCAGGGCAGTCAGTGCGCTTTCAATGGCGGCACCGGCTTCGTGACCCATGCGGGCCAGCAAGGTATCCAGCTGCAAAAGCTCTTCATCATAAGATTTACGCACACTAGGCATGGTATTGCTCCTCCGATCAACCAAAACGGCCGGAAATATAATCTTCCGTGCGCTTGTCCACAGGGGTGGAGAACAGGCGTTCCGTATCGCCCATTTCCACCAGCTCACCCAGCAGGAAGAACGCCGTCTTATCTGAAATACGGGCGGCCTGCTGCATGTTATGGGTCACGATTACGATGGTGTAGCGGTCCTTTAATTCCAGAGCCAGCTCTTCCACCTTGGAGGTGGAGATAGGGTCCAGGGCGGAGGTCGGTTCATCCATCAGCAGAACTTCCGGCTCCACCGCCAGGGCGCGGGCAATGCACAAACGCTGCTGCTGGCCGCCGGACATGCCCAGCGCGCTTTTGTTCAGGCGGTCCTTCACTTCGTCCCAGATGGCAGCGCCGCGCAGGCTTTTTTCCACAATTTCATCCAGCTGCGCCTTACTGCGCACACCGTGGGTGCGGGGACCGTAGGCGATATTATCGTAAATGCTCATCGGGAAGGGGTTGGGCTTCTGGAACACCATGCCAACCCGCTTGCGCAGCACATTGACATCCATCTTATCCTTATAGATATCCACACCGTCCAGCAGGATATCGCCGGAAATGCGGCAGCCTTCCACCAGGTCGTTCATGCGGTTCAGGCTCTTCAGGAAAGTAGACTTGCCGCAGCCGGAAGGACCGATGAACGCCGTGATCTCTTTTTCGGGGATGGCAATATTGATATTTTTCAGTGCATGGAAGCTGCCGTAATACAGGTCCATGTTTTTAACTTCGAATTTATTCATCATGCAGTTCCTTTCGGCATTACTTTTTGGCAAGGCAGCCGGCAATAAAGCTGGACAGGCTGTTGATGAGCAGCACCAGGATCAACAACACCACGGCAGTGCCGTAGGTTTCATTGATATGCAGGCCCTCGTTGGAAAGCAGATACATATGGGTGGCAAGGGTACGGGTGGAGCTGAACACGCTGGCGGGCACGGCGGCAACGGTGCTGGCCGTGTAGATCAGGGCCGCGGTTTCGCCTACAATGCGGCCCGTTGCCAAAATCACACCGGACAGGATGCCCGGCATGGCGCTGGGCAGCACAATGGTGAATACGGTGCGCAGCTTGCCGGCCCCCAGGCCAAAGCTGCCCTCGCGGTAAGAATCCGGCACTGCAAGCAGCGCTTCCTCGGTGGTGCGCATGATGACCGGCAGCACCATGATGGCCAGCGTGAAGGCACCGGCGATCAGGCTGTAGCCCCATTTGAGCTGCATGACAAAGAACAGCATACCGAACAGACCGTATACGATGGAGGGGATGCCCTGCAGCGTTTCGGTGGTGATGCGCACCACCTTGACCAGCTTGCTGCCGCGTTTGGCGTATTCCACCAGCCAGACCGCAGCAAAAATGCCCAGCGGTGTAGCAATGGCCAGCGAGAACGCCGTCATCAGAATGGTATTGATAAGCGCGGGCATCAGGGATACGTTGTCGGAATTATAGGTCCACTCAAACAGGGACGGCTTGAGGTTGGGAATACCGTTGACCAGGATATAGCCGATCAGGAACACAAGGATCGCCACGGTAATCAGGGCCGCCAGCCGCACCAGCCAGCGCATGACAAGGGCATACGCGCGGGCCGCCATGCGGTTTTCGTGGCGGGCGGGGGGAACGATTTTCGCATTTGCATGGGTCATATCATCGGTTTTACCGGCGGTTGCAGCAAAATCAGCCATTCTTTTCGCCCCCCTTTACCAAACTAAAGCAGAGATTGATCAGCAGAATGAAAACGAACAACACAACGCCGGTTGCGATCAGCGCTTCGCGGTGCAGGTCTGCAGCGTAACCCATCTCGATGACGATGTTGGAGGTCATCGTGCGCAGCCCCTGGAACAAGCCCCTGGGCATCCAGGTCTGGTTGCCGGCAACCATCACAACGGCCATCGTTTCGCCGATGGCGCGGCCAACACCCAGGATTACAGCGGACATTACGCCGCTTTTGGCGGCGGGCAGCACCGCGCAAAACACGCTGCGCTCATGGGTAGCACCCAGAGCCAGGCTGCCCTCGTAATAACTTTGGGGCACAGCGTCCAGGCTGGTTTTGCTGACCGTGATGATGGTGGGCAAAATCATGATGCCCAGCAGCAGGCTGGCGGTAAACAGGCTCATGCCCTTGCCGCTTTTCACGTGCAGCACAGTTTTGAAAAAGTCCGATTTGACCATAGCCTGCACCGCCGGGACCATAACGATCATGCCGAAGAAGCCGTACACGACCGAGGGGATACCGGCCAGCAGCTGTACCGCCGGCAACAGCACCTTGTTGATACGGGGCGATGCAAAGCGGGACATATAGATGGCCGTCAGCAGCCCAATGGGCACCCCCACAATGATCGCGCCTGCGGTGACATAGATGCTCCCCAGGATCATGGGCAGGATGCCGTACAGGTTGTTGCCGGGTTTCCAGGTGGTGCCAAGCAGGAACTTGAGGGGGCCGATCTCAAAAATGGTGGGCAGGCCGTTTGCAAATAAGAAGATGCAGATCAGCGTCACGGCCAGAATGGAGATGCATGCGCAGGCGGTAAATACACCCTGCATGACGATCTCTTTCAGGTGCGAAGTTGTTGTTTTCATTTTCCCATACTCTCCTGTCTTTGCTCAGGAACTATATACCGATGGCTTTCAAAAAACGGCCGTTGCCGCCTTTTGCCGCCGCAACAGCCGTCTTTTTTTAGGGCAACACCGCACAATTCCCGCCTTGCGGCTTAAGCACCGCTCCGGCAGCTGCGGCACGGCATCTGCGTTGCCAAAATGCTCGATAATGTCAGGTTGCGGTACCCGCATCGTGCTTCGGGGGCAAAAGCCCCTCGCACTCTGCGACCGCTGCCCCTGCTTCGGTTCGCTGTTTCCGCCACTGGCGGCGCTCACCTTTGCAGCATCCAGTATTATCTGCGCTTTTGGCTTGGC
>NZ_PSQF01000169.1:0-2752 GCF_003324125.1 Subdoligranulum sp. APC924/74
TTGGCAACGCAGATGCCGTGCCGCAGCTGCCGGAGCGGTGCTTAAGCCGCAAGGCGGGAATTGTGCGGTGTTGCCTTAGTTTTTTTAACGGAACACGGTTGTTCCGTGGATGATATCGTCAATACTCAGGCCATAATACGGGGTCACCACGCGGGCCTGCAGCTGCTGGCTGCCAATGTTAGCAATGCGGCGGTACTCCCCGGCTTCGGTCTGTTCCCCGTCGATGTCCGGGGTTTGGGTTTCTTTGGCGGGGTCGGTCAGGCGCAGTTCACAATAAACTGTGGTACCCTCGCGGTTGCACACCATCCAGCCGCTGCCATCCCGGTTAGTGCGCAGCAGCACCGAGCCGTGCATGGATTCCGGCAGCGCCAGAAAGAAGCTGTACTCGCTGTCATACACACCAAAGTGGCTGCCGGTCTCATCCTCTGCGGCAAAATCCCGCCACAGGATAAAGCGCAGCCGCTTGTCCATTCCGGTGGAAATTTTGCCGCCGTCATCGATCATCGTGGGAATCTCGATCGTTCCGTTGCCGTCCAGATCGGTGCTGACCAGTGCGGCGTCATACCGCAGGGTCGCTTTGGTCAGGTTGGCCACGCCCGCCGGGCGGTAGGTCTGCAAAAATCGGGTTTCCGGGTCATACACTACAATAGAGCTTGCCAGGCTGGTGCCGGAAGCACCGGTCCAGCCATCCACCACCAGATAGTTGCCATCGTCCGCACCAATGCCCGCGTGCAGGGCCGCACAGCCGCTGTAATCACCAATCGCAAGGGTCTGGGCGGAGCGGAAGCCATCCTCGGTGTTGGTCAGCAGCTGCAGGTTCAGGCCGCCGCCCTCCTGCTCAGCGGGCAGGGCCAATACCAAATCCTGGGTGCCCTCTCCGCCCGTCAGGTTGGCAAGGATCATTTCGGTGTATGCCTGCTTGATGATGATCTGCAGGCCATCCTCGGTGTACAGATACACCACCATATAACGGTCGCCCTGGGCGCTGGCATAGCCGACAAGGATCTGCAAGGAATTTTCGTCCCGCAGATGGGCGGTGTTCACGCTTTCCACCTCGCTGGAAAGCCCTTCTGCCGTCTGCGTCACCCGCCAGCCGTTTTCCTCGGTCGGTTCCAGAACAGCCAGGTACACATTGCCCGCAGAGGCATCCAGCGTGTACAGCACGGCGGCTTCATCCTGGCCGTCACCATCCCAATCGCCAAACAAAAGAGGGGAAAGAAAATCGCCGCTGGCAGGGTATTTCAGGGTCGCGGTTACACCAAGGGCGCTGTTGAGCGCCTTTTGTACGGCGCTCGTCTCGCCGGAAGCCTGCGGCGCGCGCAGCAGGGATTCCACATCGCTGCCGGTTACGGCAGAACAGCCGGAAAGCAGCAGCGCGGCTGCCAGTGCGCACGCGGCGCAGCTGCGGCGGTATGGCATGGATATTTTCCCTCCCCTGCATGGTTTCCAGGCACTATTTGCACCCCAGACAAATACAGGTTATAGTATACCACAATCAAGCCAACGTTGCAATGCCAAGAATCATCATCAGCACCCCCGCGCAAAAGCCTGTCACCCCCATTTTGCGCCACGCCGGTTCAAACGCCGCGGGCAGCAGCTGGGCAGCCGCCACCCACAGCATAATGCCCGCCACCACAGCCACAATGCCGTTCAAAAGTCCCGGCGTCAACAGTGGGGCCAGCACCAGTGCCGCCAAAACGGCCCCCGCCGGTTCCGCAAGGCCGGATACCAGCGCAGCCACGGCACCCTTGGCCCGGCTGCCGGTGGCGCAGGCAAAAGGCACCGCAACAGCCAATCCCTCCGGGATATTGTGCAGGGCAATCGCCAGTGCCGTGCGCGCCCCCAGCTGCGGGTCCGAGACGTTGGTCAGCAGGGTCAGGATGCCCTCCGGCAGGTTATGCAACAGCAGGGCTGCCCCCGTTACCAGCGCAGCCCGCATGGCAGAGCCCTGGGTGCGGGAGCCAAAACGGTCGGCCAGTGTATCCTCGTCCGGCAGAGCACAGGCCAACAGCCAGGCTGCCAGCATACCACCCAGCAGCAGTGCCGCAGCCGCAGCCCCACAGCCAAAGGGTGAAAGCAGCGCCCCGTAAAAATCCAGCAGCGCCGGAGCCAGGTCCGCCAAACTGACGGTCAGCATGACCGCCCCGGCAAAGCCGCCGCAGAACGCCATCAGCCTTGGCGTTGGCTGGAACAGCGCCGCAATCAGCCCGCCCAGACCAGTGGACAGACCGGCGATGGTTGTCATGAGGAGAGGAAGAAGCATAGCGAACACCCCAGTTTTAGTTAGGAGGGAGGAGTTCGGAGTTGGGCGCAAGCAATGAGGAATGAGGAATTAGGAATTGGAGATGGGGTTGGGTTTATTATGGATTTTATATGCGGGGTGGTAGAGCGGTATGCGGGTGATTTTTATATGCAGTTTTTATGTGTTATGTCGGGCATTTATTGGCATCTCACCCGTAGGGGCGCACATTGTGCGCCCGCCAACCTAAATAGGCAATACTTTTTTCAATGGTCCCGCATTGGGCAAACCGCCACGGGACGATGCTCGTCATCGTCCCCCTACAGATGATTTGCGGGTTTGCGTCAACTGCTTTCCGTTTCTCTGCGGCGCGATGAGGGCATCGCGCCCTACAATTTTTTCATTGTTCGTCTCACATTTCAAAAGGCTCAATCGCCTAAGGCAATACCGCACAATTCTCGCCTGACGGCTTAAGCACCGCTCCGGCGGCTGCGGCACGGCATCTGCGTTGCC
>NZ_PSQF01000170.1:0-2700 GCF_003324125.1 Subdoligranulum sp. APC924/74
GGCTTGTTATGCGCAGAAAAAAGTTATGCGGAGAATCTTTTAGAACAGACGTTACTTCGAGACTGTTCACCAGAAATCTCAGCATAATTTTCTACAAGGTCTTTAAAAACGCCTTTAAGTCAGGGTCGTCGTTCCAATCCGGCATGGCAGGCGTATTCATCCTCGTGTCCATTGTTTCTAATGCCTTGCGCCGGGCTTCGGGATTAGCTTTTGCGTAAACCTGTGTTGTCTCAATAGATTCGTGCCCTAAAAAGTCACGAATATAAATGAGATTTTTGCCTGCCTCAACAAGATGCATTGCTTTAGAATGCCGGAGACAATGCGGTGTAATCTGCGGAAAAAATGAATCCACCGCAGTATTTGCTTTGTGGATATATTTTGCTAGCACGTAGGAAACACCGCTGCGAGTCAACTTTTTCCCTTGCGGATTTATAAACAGCTGGTCATTGCGGCGTTCTGGTATATCAAGATGGTTCTCACAAATGTATTGGCGCAATACCTGTGCACACGGTTTGGTAAGCGGAACATCTCGACTTTTTCGCCCCTTCCCTAATAAATGTACAACCGGTAGTGAATCTAGTCGGATATCGCAGATTCTTAAATCGCAAAGTTCCTGCACTCGTGCAGCTGAATCGTAAAGGAGAAGAATCATCGCCAAGTCTCTGCGACCTTTTGGCGTGGAAATATCAGGCTGTTCCATTAGAATATCGGTTTGCTGGATACTCAAATATTGAACCGTCGGCTTTGCTGCTTTTTTGCTGTCAATTGAAAGAATGCGCTGACACAGAATCATTTCATCCGGGCATTCAATTTGTACATATTTTGCAAATGACTTCAGCGCAGCAAGTCGTTGGTTTCGAGAAGATATACTGTATTTGCGTTCAGTTTCAAGATATTGTAGAAATTCAAGAATCAGTTCGCGGGAAAGGTCGTTAAAAAGCATTTTCTCTAATTTAAAGCCACAATACTTTTCAAGGTAGCCATGAAAAATAACAAAGGTGTCCCGGTAAGAGTAAATTGTATTTGTACTGACATTTTTAGTTCCTGCCAGATACACGCTAAAGTATGCGGAGACTAAACCGGCGTAGCTGCATCTATTCCTCATTGCAAAGTACCTCTGTAATGGTATGGAATCGGTCATTGAATGGTTCGGTGACTTCCATGTAGGCTTCCGGGACAAGCCTCAAGTATTTTTCGGTTGTTGTAATTCGGTCATGCCCAAGAGCAGTGCGGAGAATCGGCAAACAGGTATATATGTCTTTTCCTTCGGAACTCCATTTGTTTAGAATGTGGACCGCAAAGGAATGCCTGAGATCATGGAGACGAGGCCCTTTTCCTCGACCTCGGTGTGGAATCCCGGCATCAAATAAGCATTTTCGAAAAATATCGTAAATTGTACTTGTATCATAGAATCCGCCATCAGGAGCAGGGAAAAAGTAAATACTTTTTGCATTTGTCACTAATGGATTACTGCGGTAGGATTTCATGTATGCAAGCATTGAGTCCGAAATTCCTACCAGCCGTTCTTTGTCTCCTTTTGCACCGTATATGGCTAAAACTCCAGCATCCAAATCAACATCTGCAACCTTAAGGTGCAGAGCCTCTGACACGCGCAGCCCACATGTATAAAGCAGGCGAAACAGAACCGGCATAACTAAATGTCGTAGTGGAGATTCTGAAGATTCTTTGGTACAATCTACCGCAGAAAACAATCTCTCGATTTCGTCTTTCGTAAAAATGTAGGGAACGAAACATCTATTTACATGAGGCGCAGGGTGGAATGCACATGGAGCATCATAGCCATTGCTGTGCAAATACTTACAAAGAATTCGCACATACGAAATCCGAAAACATTGCGTGGTTTCGTTTTCGTGAGGTCTCTTTTTCTCCCACTTTTGCAGCAGTTCTTTCGAAATGGCAGGTATACGCAATTGTTGCTCATTGCAAAAGTCATCGAATGCACTGAGTGCCTCAACACCGGCGTTGTATTTATTGCCAAGGGCACGTTTTTGCTCCACAACATCCAGCATATATGGTGCAAGCACACTGGTAAAATGGGGTTCAAGAAGTTTTTCCTCAAACACTAATCAGTCACCTCCAATGCGCAGCTGCGAAGCTGACGTACATTTACACCAATATATTTTTGAGTAGAATCGGCATTTATGTGTCCTAATACACCCTGAATCGAGGTAATGGGGATTCCTTCATCTAACATATGTGTTGCGAGGCTGTGTCGAAGCGAGTGAAGCCCGTGGTGCTTTATTGAATCCAAAGGAATGCCCGCTTTTCGCATATGCTTAATAAGAATGTTGTCAAAATTTTGCAGAGAGACGTATGGAGCGACTGCGCGGAGAAAAATTTCCGGGGCATCGCTTACAGGCCTTCCATTTTTCAGATAGTCTATTACAGCCCATCCAACATCTGTGGGAAGTGGTAAAGTTATCGGCTCTCCTGTTTTGACTTGGGTGAAAGACACCAAATGCTGTTCCCAATTAAAATTGGCAGGGCGAAGATTACGTATATCGCTGGTTCTAATGCCGAGTTTTACTGCAATCATTAAAACTGCATAATCGCGTTTCCCTTGTGGACTTTCACGGTCAACAGAAGCAAGGATACTTTCGATTTGGCTAAGATCTAATGTTGTAGGAATTCGCGCGGAAGCGGATACTTTTACAATTGGCATCATTTTCAAAGACAAAT